>CALKMS010000020.1 GCA_938091145.1 uncultured bacterium | reverse complement strand
AAAAAAGAACCCCTGTAAGGGATTGAAAGCAATGACAAGGTTGAGGGAGCTAATTGAGGGAGCTTTACTTTTAATTAAAAAGAAGGAAGGATTACGTTAGATTTTCTTGCATTCTTTTAAATTTTTTTCAATAAAACTTTGATACTCTTTCAAAATCGCTTCTGATTTTGCTTCAACTCGCATTACGAGGGCGGCTTGAGTATTCGATGCTCTAATAAGCCCCCAGCCGTATTCGAAAGTGATTCTAATCCCGTCAATGAAGTTTAAATCCCGAATGAGAGGCTGGAGTTTGGCTTGCTGATGGTCTAAAAGTTTTTTCTTGATATTTTCAACGAGCCTCTTTTTTTCATCTTCCTGGCATTCTAATCTTATTTCGGGGGTTGAGAAAGTTAGCGGGAAATGAGCATAGAGGTGGCTTAATTTAACTCGCGACTGGTGACTTTTTCTCTCTTTTAAAATTTCTACTAACCTTAAAGCAGCATAAATGGCATCATCGTAGCCAAAATAGCGGTCAGCGAAGAAAAAATGACCGCTCATTTCGCCTGCTAAGAGCGCTTTTTCTTCCTTCATTTTCTTTTTAATTAATGAATGGCCGGTTTTCCACATAATTGGTTTTCCACCCAACCTTTCTATTTCCTGATAGACCAGTTGAGAACATTTAACTTCTGATATGACTTTGGCTTGAGGTTTTTCTTTCAGGATGCTTCCAGCAAAGATTGCCAATAGCTTGTCGCCAAAAACAACATCACCGCTTTCATTCACCACACCTAATCTATCGGCATCTCCATCAAAAGCTATACCAAACTCACATTTTTCTTTTATAACTGCTTCTTGTAGGTCTTTAAGATTTTCAATCACAGTGGGGTCGGGGTGGTGGTTAGGGAAACTGCCATTAGGTTTTGTGAAAAGCTCAATTACTTCGCATCCAACTTTTCTCAAGATTTCTGGGGCAACTAATCCAGCAGTGCCATTGCCGCAGTCCACGGCAATCTTTAATTCTGGTAAATCTTTAAGGTAGGCAAATTCATTTTCCATATGAGATAAGTATGGTCGAACAATATCGATTTTTCTTGCTTTAGCCAAGGGGCTAACTTTCAAGCTTTCTTTTGGGTTTGTTTGATAAAAAAACTCTTTTAGCTTTTGGATTTCCTTGCCGCTGATAGTTTCTCTCCCAATACAGAGCTTGAACCCATTGTATTCTGGTGGGTTATGACTACCAGTTATCATAATTCCGCCGTCAACAGGGAGAGTAAAAAGGGAGAAATAGAGCAAAGGAGTGGGGCAAACTCCAAGCTCAAATACTTCAACGTTGTTTTCAGTCAGTCCTTTAATTAGGCTTTTAGCTAAAGAGGGAGAGCTTAATCTGGCGTCAAGACCAACTGAAACTTTAAGTTTTTCTTTAATTTTTTGGTTTTTTAAGAATTCAGCGTAAGCCCAGCCAAGACGACGGGCAAAGGCTCCGTCAAGCCCTTCATTTTCCGTTCCTCTTAAGTCATACTGGCGAAATATTACATCAAATTTTTTCGGTGCGGCCATAGATATCATCCAATCTTATGATATCATCTTCTTCCACATAGTCTCCGATTTGAACTTCAATTAACTTGAGCAATTTTTTTCCGGGGTTTTCTAATCGATGAGGTGTACTTGGGGGAATGAAGGTGCTTTGATTAGGTTGGAGTTCAAAAACTTCTTTGTTGCGGGTTATTCGAGCAATTCCCGAGATGATTACCCAGTGTTCGCTTCGGTGTTTGTGGAGTTGATAACTGAGCTTCCCTCTAGGTTTTACTTTAACCAGCTTTAGCTTGTAGCCCTGACCTTTTCCCAAAACTGTGTAGGTTCCCCATGGTCTTTCAACAGTTCGAGGCAAAAAATATTCTTCCGCTTTTTTCTTTTTCAAGATTTCCACAATATCTTTAACTTCTTGGAGCCTTCTTTTTGGTGTAATTAAAGTAGCATCATGGGTGTCGATTACTGCCATTTCTTTAAGTCCAATGGTCGCGACCAGTTTCTCTTCCGCGAAAATAATTGAGTTTTGAGAACCAATGTCAATAACATTCCCTTTGATGACATTCCCATTTTTGTCTCGGGGGTTAAACTCTTCAAGCGAAAGCAAAGTGCCGACATCGCTCCAGGGAAAGTCGACTGGAATTACCGCAACTCTTTTTGATTTTTCCATTACTCCGTAATCAATGGAGACAGGAGTGATTTTTTCGAAAAGAAATGATTTTTCTTTTGAAGTTAAAGTTTCTTTATTCATTTCTTTTAAAATCTGAATGAGCTCAGGCATCCAGTTTTTTAATTCTTCGAGCATTAACTTAGCTTTAAAAATGAATATCCCACCATTCCAGTAGTATTTTTTGCTTTGAAAAAATTTTTTTGCCATTTCGAACTTCGGTTTCTCAACGAACTTTTCAGCCTGAAAAGCAGAGAAATTAAGTCCGCTAATTGCCTTGCCTGCTTTAATGTACCCAAAACCCGTTTCTGGCCTAGTGGGTTTAATTCCGAAAGTCACAAGGTAATTTAGAGAAGCAAGTTTGTAAGCATTGGCAACGGCTTGAGCAAATTTTTTATTGTCTCCGATGTAATGGTCAGAGGGGAAAACTGCAATAGTAGCATCTGGATTGAGCTCGAATATTTTTTGAGTAGCAAGGGCAATGGCCGGAGCGGTGTTTCGGGGAGCAGGTTCAATTATGTAGTTAATTTTTTCAATGGGTTCAAGTTGGTTTTTGAGGTGCGTTTTAATGGCCGAAGCGTGAGCGGGCGTATGCCCGTAGCGATCAGCCAAATTAGGATTGGCACCTGCCTGAAGGAGCAACTTCACATCCTCCAGATTCCCTGCTCTGGCAGCATTGAACAAAGGGGTGCGGTTCATCGTATCCAGCACATCAGGATTTTCAAAGTAGGCCAAAATTCTTGCGGTGGGATTGTAATCGCGATACCCCTGAGGTGCCGAGGCAGCCAAGTGTAAGGGTGTTTGACCGAACCGATCACGAACCCGATTCACCTCGTCACGATTTTCAAAATAGTCGGGACTTTGTGCGATTTGTGCCTCCATCAACAAATCCTTACCAGCAAGAATGGCCTGTTCTTTGAGCGCCGTACCCAGGACATAAAAAAAGACAAAACAAATAAGCAACGCACGCCATTGCCCAATCAATAGAGCCCAAGTCGATATCAAATCCACGCGCTTGCCATCAGCGCTTTCCTTACGACGTCCCATGAAAATATCGCCAAGAAAAGAATATCGAACAAAAGTGTTATAACTCCACCACATCAGGTAGAAGCTAAAGACAACCAGCACATAGGATTTGGTCAGGGAGTTAAGCCAGTCCACCTTGGTCAATAAAAACGACAGGCTGAAAGTAAAAAGCATGTGCGCG
>CALKMS010000019.1 GCA_938091145.1 uncultured bacterium | reverse complement strand
AATATGTGGTGATTTTTTTCAAGTTTTATTAAGAATTTTCAATACAGTTTTTATTATCTAATTTGACTAACTTGTTATATTTGGTCTAAACCGAAAGATAAAATATTTTGCTTTTAGGAAGCAGTCTGTTGGGTTATAATTTCATCACTATTTGGAAGATTTCATCCTACTTAAAAGGAGTGAGCAATAATGAAAAGGACTTTGGAAAATTTGACGAAAGCATTTATTGGAGAGTCTCAAGCCAGGAATCGTTATACTTTTTATTCTAAAGTCGCTCGACAAGAGGGCTATGAACAAATAGCCGAGATTTTTTTGATTACGGCTGAAAACGAAAAAGAACATGCTAAAAGATTGTTTGAGCACATTCAGGATTTAAAGAAGCAAAACGGTGAAACCCTAGAGGAGATAAGAGTTGAAGCGCTTGCTCCATTTGTTTTGGGTTCGACGGTCGATAACCTAAAAGCAGCTATTGCTGGCGAAAACTATGAATATACGGATATGTACCCTTCCTTTTCCAGAGTTGCCGAAGAAGAGGGTTTGATAGACATTGCTAATAGGCTTAAAGCAATTGCGGTTGCCGAACAGCATCATGAGGAGCGATATAAAAAGCTTTTGGCAGTTGTTGAAAGTGAAAGCGTTTTTAAAAAATCTCAGCCGGTGTACTGGGTTTGTCGTGAGTGTGGCTATGTTCATTTTGGGACAGAACCACCCGAAAAATGCCCCTCTTGTGATCATACCTACAACTTTTATATGGTTAAATGCGAAGAGTATTAGAGCAGACCCGTTCGCAAATTAGTTTTTTTATTTTGACCTTAATGTAGGTCTTTGCCCAATAACAGTTAGACGAAGTAAATCAGAAACTTTTTTGCAAAAACTGCGAGCAAAACCTTCAGGGCAAGACGGTTAGATCTTTTGCTAATAACTTTTCGACCAACATTTAACAGGAACTTTAGCTTTTCAAAAGTTTTTAATTAAAAACCTCAATCAAAAGTTTGCCAAAAAATTTTTATTCTGAGTTATGGAAATTTCGTTTGATCGAAAGCTAACTTAACTCCCCCATTTAGTATAATGAATTAAGGCGGTGATAACCTACACAGATGAAAGCCAAAATAATTGGAGGGGGACTGGCAGGGAGTGAGGCTGCTTGGCAATTAGCTCAGCGAGGAGTAGAGGTGGAACTTTATGAAATGCGGCCTAAAAATCAAACACCAGCTCATCGCACTCCTTATTTAGCTGAGCTTGTTTGCTCGAATTCATTTCGATCCAAAAGCCCGGAAAAAGCGGCTGGATTGCTAAAAGAAGAAATGAAGCTTTTGGGATCATTGATTATAAAAGTTGCTGAAAAATGTCAGGTGCCAGCAGGTCAAGCTCTAGCTGTTGATAGAGAACTTTTTGCCCGTAGAATAACGGAAATAATTGAAAAACACCCCAAAATAAAACTAATTCGCGATGAAGTGAGGGAATTACCCAAGGAAAGACCTCTTATTATCGCTACTGGACCTTTAACTTCCGAAAGTTTGGCTAAGGAACTTTTTAAAATAACTGGCAAAGAAGGATTATACTTTTATGATGCTGCTTCACCAATTGTCCAAAAAGAATCAATAGATATGAGCAAAGCCTTTGAAGCGAATCGCTATGGCAAGGGGGAAGGAAAGTATATTAATTGCCCTTTAACTAAAGAGGAATACGAAGTTTTTTGGTCTGAGCTGATTAAAGCAGAGCGTGTAAAACCAAAAGAATTTGAGAAGGAAGTTTATTTTTCGGCTTGTCAACCAATAGAAGAGGTTGCTCGGCGCGGCAAGCAAGCCCTTTTATTTGGCTGTTTAAAACCGGTTGGTTTAATTGATCCGCGGACAGGTGAGCGTCCTTATGCCGTCGTTCAGCTCCGACAGGACAGTATTAAGGGCGATTTGTATAGTTTGGTTGGCTTCCAAACTGGTTTAAAATGGTCAGAACAGGAAAGAATATTTCGATTGATACCAGCTTTACACCAAGCTGAGTTTGTGCGATTTGGGGTAATGCATCGTAATACCTATCTTAATTCTCCTTCTTTAATCAATCCCACCCTCGAGTTTCGGGATTTTCCAGGAATGTTTCTCGCCGGTCAGCTTTCTGGCGTTGAGGGGTATATTGAGTCGGCTGCTTCGGGGATTGTGGCGGCAGTCAATGCATTTAAATTTTTAAAAAAAGAATCAAGGGTTGATCTCCCGGTCACTACTGCCCTTGGCTCATTGCTTTACTATATTTCTCACGCTGAGAGTAAAAACTTTCAACCTATGCATGTGAGTTTCGGGCTTTTGCCTCCCTTAAATAGAAAGGTTTCAAAAAAAGATAGAGGCAGGGCTTATTACCATCGCTCAATTAGAGAATTGAAAGAGTTTATTTCGAAAAACCCCGAATTTAATTTATAATTTTTTTGTGAAAGAAAGGATAAAAGTCTTTTTAGAATTTTTAACTCACGAAAAAAAATACTCTCTTGAGACCATCCGTGCTTATCGAGCTGATTTGCTTCAGTTTGCAGAGTATCTCAGCCGATTAAAGATTTCAGTTGAAGAAATTAACCCGCTAATTCTAAGGAGATACATAGCTCATCTTCATCTTAAGGGCCTATCACAAGGGGGTTATTCAGAAGCGACGATGGCTCGAAAAGTGGCTTCTCTGCGGTCTTTTTTGAGTTATTTGGCAGACCAAGAAGTTTTGCCTTCCAGCTTTGAGGTTTTCTTGCCTTTTCCAAAGTTGAAAAAAAAACTCCCGGAGGTTTTAAGCTCATCTGAGCTTTTAGAGATAATTGAAGTTTTTAAACCTGATACGCCGTTAGCTTTTCGTGATAAAGCTTTAATCGAAGTTCTTTTGGGTGCTGGCTTGAGAGTAGGAGAGCTTGTCTCGCTTAATCTTGATTCAATTAGTTTTGACCGACGGGAAATCAAAGTTAAAGGGAAAGGAAGAAAAGAAAGAATAGTGCCTTTAAATAACGAAGCTGAAAAAGCACTCCGTAATTACCTTTTTGAGGGTCGACCTTTTCTATTGAAAAAAGAAACAGAGGCGCTTTTTTTGAACAATCGAGGTGGTCGCTTAACTACTGCTGGAGTTCGAAAAATTCTTAGAAAATATGGAAAGAAGCTTTATGGAAAATCACGGCTTCATCCGCATCTTTTTCGCCATACTTTAGCTACTGGCTTGTTAGAGGGCGGGGCAGATCTTCGAGTTGTCCAAGAGGTTTTAGGCCACTCTTCCTTGTCAACAACTCAAATTTATTTAAAGTTGGGCGTTGGCCGATTGAAAAAGGTTTATAAAAAATCGCATCCAAGAGCACAGGGGTAAAAGTTGGACCTGAAGACTGCCTGGAGAAAGTATGTTGAAACTCGGGATATCCAGATGCGAAACAAGTTGGTTCTTTTGTACGCGCCACTGGTTAAATATATAGCCGGGCAGATTTATTCACGGCTTCCTCCCCGAAGTGTTGAGATAGCGGATTTGGTTGGGTCAGGTATGGTTGGATTAATAGAAGCAGTGGAGAAGTTTTCTCCTGAAAGAGGTTATAAGTTTGAAACGTTTGCTTTTCAAAGAATTAAAGGAGCAATAATTGATTATTTGCGGAAGCTAGATTGGCTTCCCCGTAATCTGAGGATAAAAACTAAAAAACTCGAGGAGGCTTATTTTAAACTAGAACAGCAGTTAAAACGTCCGCCTTCTGATGAAGAGTTAAAGTCTTACCTTGGCTATGGGGAAAAAGACTTCCAAGAAGCTCTTTCAGCCATTAGTTATTCCCATGTAGTAGCATTTGAAGATTTTAGAAGTCAGCATGCAGATATTGAGGGTTCAGCTTCAATTTATGAAACCATAGAGGATAAGACTCAGTTAGATCCGCTGGACTTAATTGAAAAAAAAGAAAAAGTTGATTTATTAAAGAAAGCCATAAAGCAACTCCCTCCAAGAGAAAGGCAGGTATTAATATATTACTATTTTAAAAATTTTAGTTTGCGGGAGATAGGTGAGATTATGGGCGTATCTGAGTCTCGCATTTCTCAAATTCATAGTCGGGCTCTTCTCAACTTAAAAGCACGGTTGAAAGTTTATTTCTAGTTTTTAAAATACTTTGCAATCAAAAAAATAACTTTTTAAAAATGGTTTATTTTTGATTGGTTAAACTGCTAAATTTAGTTTTTTATGTTAAAATAACAAAAAGTTTAGGGGGGTTTTTTAAAGATGGTTCGTATTAAATCTTACTTGCGCGAAGTTAAGCCGTATGTTCCAGGGAAGGCGATTGACGAAGTAAAAAGAGAGTTAGGTTTGGAAGAAATAATTAAGCTAGCCTCAAACGAATCGCCTTTTCCGCCATTCCCATCAGCTGTCGAAGCCATTGAAAAGGCGATACCAACCTTAAATGAATATCCCTTGAGTGATTCTTATTACTTGAGGGAAGCTCTTGCTGAAAAGTTTGATTTTCCTATTGACCAGATAGTAGTTGGAGCCGGCACAGATGAGCTTATCGGTCTTACTGCCCGCTGCCTTTTAGGGCCGGGCGATGAAGCGGTGATGCCTGCTCCTGCTTTTATCATGTATCCAATTGCTACTGAGTTAACGGGCGCTACAGCTGTTCAAGTTTCGTTGAGGGATAATAGAGTTGATTTGAAAGAAATTTTAAAGGCCGTGAACGAGAGAACCAAAATTGTCTTTTTAGATAACCCCAATAATCCTACGGGAACAATCTTTACTAAAAGAGATCTAGAGTGGTTTTTAGAAAAAGTACCAAATCATGTGGCGATCCTTCTTGACCAAGCATATTATGAGTTTGTAACTTCTCCTGATTTTCCTGACGGATTGGATTTTATGAAGAGAGGATATGAAAATGTTATTGTTACGCGCACTTTTTCAAAAATTTATTCCTTAGCAGGATTACGGGTAGGGTACGGGTTTTTTCCTCGGGAATTGGCTGAAGCTTTAAACAAGGCTCGCGGTCCTTTTAATGTTGGTACTTTAAGTCAGGTAGCAGCTCTCGCCAGCTTGAACGATCAGGAAGAAGTTTTTAAAAGGAAGACTTTGATTAACAATGAGAGGGACAGAATTGTTTTTGAACTAAAAAAGCGAGGGTTTAATTGCACTCCCACCCAAGCAAACTTTGTTTTTTTTGAAACTCCCTTTCATTCAGAAGAAGTTTATCAGGCTCTTCTCAAGAAAGGAGTGATTGTTCGACCGGGTCATATTTTTGGTCCGGGTTATGAAAAATATATTCGCTTAACGATTGGAACTAGAGAAGATAATGATGCTTTTCTTAAAGCTCTGGACAGCATAATTGAGGAGGCGAGTCAACAATGATTGTAGTTATGAAATCAGACGCTACCGAGAAAGATATTGAGAATGTAGTAAATAAGCTAAAAGAAGTAGGCCTTGAAGCCCATATTTCTAAAGGCAAATACCGAACGGTGATTGGCGTAATTGGCGATGAGGAACTTATTGCTAATCTGCCTTTAGCAATTTACCCCGGCGTAGAAAAAGTTATGCCCGTTTTAAAACCTTACAAGTTGGTAAGCCGTGAGTTTCAGGAGGAAGACAGTTTTTATGAAATTAGGGGTTCTAAGATAGGAGCGGGATATTTCGGATTAATGGCTGGTCCTTGCAGCGTTGAGACTGTGGAGCAGACAATTTCGACAGCTAAGTTTGTTAAAAAGTGTGGAGCTAATTTTTTGAGGGGAGGAGCTTACAAACCCCGTACTTCTCCTTACAGCTTCCAAGGCCTCGGCAAGGAAGGGCTAAAAATTCTGGCTCAAGCAAGAGAAGAAACTGGCTTGCCAATAGTAACGGAAGTTATGGATGTCCGGGATGTAGAGTTGGTTTCAAACTATGCTGATGTATTGCAGATTGGCGCTAGAAACATGCAAAACTTTTTACTTCTAACTGAAGTTGGACGTCAAGAAAAGCCAGTAATGATTAAAAGAGGTTTTTCTAATACGGTTGAGGAGTGGTTGATGGCTGCTGAGTATGTAGCTAAAGCTGGGAACAAAAAAATAATTCTTTGTGAAAGAGGGATTAGGACTTTTGAAACTTCAACGAGAAATACGCTCGATATCAGTTCAATCCCGGTTGTAAAAGGTTTGAGCCACTTACCGGTAATTGCTGATCCTTCCCATGCTTCTGGTCGAAGCGATTTGATTTTGCCACTTTCTTTGGCAGCAGTGGCGGCTGGGGCGGACGGCTTGTTGATTGAGGTTCATCCTAATCCTAAAGAAGCTCTTTGTGATGGCCCCCAATCTTTAAATTTCGAAAAGTTTGAAGAACTGGCATTGCAAATTAAAGAGATTTTACCTCGTTTTTCCAAAAAAATTCAGTAAAATGGAGTTTAGAAAAGTTGGTCTGGTTGGCACAGGGCTGATTGGTGGCTCAATTGGGTTAGCCATTAAAAAGTTTAAACCCCAAGTTGATGTTATAGGATTTGATAAATGCGAAGAAGTCTCGGCTATTGCAAAAAAGATTGGGGCCATTGATTTTATAGCTAAAGATTTTTCTAGTTTTTCTGAGGTTGAGTTGGTTTTCGTCTCTACTCCAATTTCCGCAATAGTTGATTGTGTTTGCCAAGTTGCTTCATATTTAAAGGAAGGAGCTATCATTACGGATACCGGTAGTGTAAAGGCACCGATCGTTGAAAAGATAGAAAAAAAATTGCCGGCGGGGAAAATTTTTATTGGAGGCCATCCTATGGCTGGTTCTGATAGGGAAGGAATCAATTTTGCCAGTTCCTCCTTGGTGGAAAACTCTTATTACATTTTAACTCCTTTAACCTCAACGCCTGATCAGGCATACTTGGCTTTGCACGACTTTTTGACTTCGCTTAAAGCTTTTGTGGTTGCTGTCGATCCTTATCGTCACGATTTGATAGTTGCTTATATTTCTCATCTGCCTCATTTGTTAGCAGCGGCAATAGTCAATTTGGCTGTTTCTCGTTCTAAGGAAGAAGAAGGGCTCTTATTTTTTGCTTCAAGCGGTTTTCGGGATGTTACTCGGATTGCCGGGGGCAATTCGCAACTGTGGGCCGACATTTTACTAGAAAATCGGGAAGCAGTTCTAAAAGCTCTTTCTGAGCTTAATGTTGAAATTAAAAGTTTAAAAAAGGCGCTTGAGCATGGCAACAATCATGAGGTTGAACAACTTTTAGAAAAAGCACGTCTAGCTCGTCGGAGTTTGCCGGTTGCTGCTAAGGGAACAATCGAAGATTTGAGGACTTTGAGTGTTCCGGTAGAAAATAAGCCGGGAGTTTTAAGTGAAGTCACAGTTTTGTTGGGGAGGGCTGGTATTAATATTGAAGATATAGAGATAGTTCACGGAATAGATCGGGGAGTGCTTAAATTAACGGTTAGCAGTCAGGAAAGAGCTGAAAAAGCAAAGGAGATATTAAAAGATAAAGGCTATGAGGTATCAATTTCTGCTTACAATAATGGAGTTTAATGAAAGCAATTATTAAAGGTAGCCGAAGCTTTAAAGGCAGGTTCAAGCCTCCAGCTGATAAATCAATCTCTCATCGAGTTGCAATTTTTTCTTCAATTGCAGAGGGAAAAAGTTGGGTTAAAAATTTTCTTTTGGCTCAGGACTGCTTAGCTACTGTAGAAGCTTTAAAAAAGCTAGGAGTGGAAGCTGAGTTAAATTTTGAAACGGCAGAGTTGAAAATCAACGGCAGAGGTCTGAGTGGCTTAAAAGAATCAGAAGATGTTATTAATGCAGGCAACTCAGCTTCAACAATGAGAATGCTTGCCGGTTTAGTTTCAAGTTTTCCTTTTTTAACCGTTATAACTGGCGATCAATCGCTTAGGAAAAGGCCAATGGATCGGATCATTTGCCCTTTATCACAAATGGGTGCCGCTATTTTGGCGCGGGAGGAAAAATTTGCTCCACTTTGCATAAAAGGTGCCACTTTAAAAGGAATTAGTTACTCTCTTCCGGTTGCCAGCGCCCAGCTGAAGACCGCTGTTATGCTAGCAGCTTTAAGAGCGGAAGGAGAAACAACGATCATTGAACCTGCTGTTAGTCGCGACCATAGCGAAAGAATACTAAAAAAACAAGGTGCTGACGTTGAAATTGAAGGGAAAATTATTAAAATTAGGCCGGTCGAAAGATTAAAACCTTTGAGTTTTTTCGTTCCCGGCGATTTTTCCTCTGCTGCTTTTTTTGTAGTTGCCGCGTTAATTTGTCCAGAGTCCGAAATCGAAATTGAATCAGTTAACTTAAATCCTTCGCGGCTTGGTTTGCTAGAGGTTTTGGAATGGATGGGGGCAAAATTTAAAGTTGAGGTTGAAAAAGACGAAGTTGAACCTGTAGGGAGAATAAAAGTATCAAGTTCAAGTTTAAGTTCTGTTGACGTTGGGGGCTCAATTTGGCCGCGATTGATTGACGAGGGTCCAGTTTTGTTTGTCGCTATGGCTTTGGCAAAAGGGAGAAGCAGAGTTTTTAATGCTCAAGAACTTAGAGTGAAAGAAACTGATAGAATTAAGGCTATGGCGATTGAACTAAGCAAAATGGGAGCGAAGATTGAGGAAAAGGAAGATGGTTTGATAATAGATGGTGTCGATAAGTTGAAGGGTGCGGTGGTTGAAAGCTATGGGGATCACCGAATAGCAATGGCTTTATCAATTGCAGCACTTAGGGCTGAAGGCGAAACATTGATTGAGAATGCTGAATGCGTTCAAGTTTCATTCCCCAGTTTTTTTGAAGAACTTAAAAAAATCTGCCAAGCTGAGGTGCATTTGATTCAATGATTATTGCTATCGATGGCCCGGCTGGTAGTGGTAAAAGTACTGTTGCCAAAATCTTGGCAAAAAAGCTTGGTTTTTTTTATCTTGACAGTGGGGCCCTTTATCGAGCAGTTACTTGGGCTTTATTAGAGAAAGGTGTAGATATTGAAAACGAAAAAAAAGTTAACGAAGCAATTAAAGATCTTGAAATAAGCTTTGAGTATAACTTGAAGTTTAGAGTTTATGTTGATTCAAAAGATGTGAGTGAGGAAATTCGAAAGCCTTACGTAAGTCAAGCTGTTTCCCAAGTTTCCAGCTATCAACTAGTAAGAGAAATGGTTAATAAAATTCAAAAAAGCTTTGTAAAGCAAAACGCAGTAGTTGAGGGGAGAGATACCACCAGCGTAGTATTCCCATGGGCGGATTTAAAAATATTTCTTGAAGCCTCTTTAGAAGAAAGGGCCTTGAGAAGATGGAGGGAATGGCAAAGCAAAGGTATTATGGGGAGTTTGGATGAGGCTCGAGAAGACATCAAAAAAAGGGATTTGTTTGATTCCAGTCGAAAGTGTGCACCATTGAGAGTAGCTGAAGATGCCGTTGTGATTGATACCACCAATCTAACTCCTCATGAAGTGGTTCAAAAAATCCTTCACCTGCTTAATAAAAAAAGGAGAAAAGATTGGTTTTGGAAGTTTGCTTATTTGGTTCTTTGGTTACCGGTCAAGTTTTTGTTTCGCCTGAAAATTATAGGAAAAGAAAATTTAAAATTTGAAGGCCCAGCCATTATTGTGTCTAATCATAAAAGCTATATTGACCCAATCGTGCTTGGTTTAGCCATAAAAAAACCTATATCTTTTATGGCCAAAGCCGAACTTTTTAGTTATCCGATATTTTCTTTTGTTATTCGAAAACTTCACGCTTTCCCCGTAAAAAGGGGAACGTTAGATAGAGAAGCCATAAAGGAAGGATTGAAGAGATTGAAAATGGGTTACTATTTGGGCATATTTCCGGAGGGCACGCGAATTCGCTCTTCCGATTTTGGCCATTTCAAAAAAGGGGTTTTACTATTTTTAAAAGCCGGGGATTTTCCGGTTTTGCCGGTAGCAATCAAAGGAACGAGACGTTTGATCAAATGGTGGGCATTTTTTCCCGTATTTAATAAAATTGAAGTAAGAATTGGCAAACCTTTTAAGCTCGATCTTTTAAAGATTACTGAAGAAGAAGCAATCAAAAGGCTTCAGCAATCAGTGGAGGAGTTATATTATGATTGAAATTGTTAAGGCTGAAAACGCTGGTTATTGTTATGGCGTTGAAAGAGCTCTGAGGCTGGTTGAAGAGTCTTTGAAAAAATCGCCAAAGCCTTTTTACTCTTTAGGACCTTTGATTCATAATCCTCAGGTTGTAAAAGAACTTAGAAAAAAGGGGATTAAAGATGTCAATTCTTTGGATGAAATTGATTGCGGTACGGTGATTATAAGGTCACATGGGGTTAAGCCTTCGGTCTTTGAAATTGCGAAAAAAAAGGGGCTAAATATTATCGATGCAACTTGTCCATTTGTTCGTAAAGCTCAGCTTGTAGCTGCCCAACTAAATGAGGAAGGTTATAAAGTCGTTATTATTGGTGAAAAAACTCACCCCGAAGTTGAAGGTATTTTAGCTTATGCGGGGAATAACGCTTTTGTAATTGAAACCTCGAGAGAAATAAGCAAAAAAAAATTTGCTGACGCGACTCGGATTGGAGTAGTAGTGCAAACCACCCAGTGTCTTGAGAAATTAAAAAGATCAGTTGGAAAACTTTTAACTTTCACTTTAGAGTTGAAAGTTTTTAATACTATTTGTAGCGCAACGAGGAAACGCCAGGAGTCAGCGCGAAAGCTTGCTTCTCAAACAGATTTGGTCATCGTAATTGGTGGTAAAAACAGTGCGAATACCACCCGACTTTTTCAAATTTGTCGCCGTATTAATCCTGCAACTTACCACATTGAGTCACCCACAGAGATTCAGAAAAGCTGGTTTAAAAGAGCAAAAAAGGTTGGAATAACTGCTGGCGCATCAACTCCAAATTATCTAATAAATGAAGTAGAAAATAAAATTCAAAGTTTTTTTGAACCTTAAAAATGGCTAAACTTCCAGTTGTAGCTATTGTTGGAAAACCAAATGTGGGTAAGTCAACTTTGCTAAACCGTTTAATTGGCCGTAGAGAAGCAATCGTTCATCCCCAACCGGGCGTTACCCGTGATCGACTGTATTTTCCTTGTGAATGGCGAGGAAAGAAATTTCTTCTTGTCGATACCGGGGGAATTTACTTTTCAGATTCGATTGTTGTAAGAAAAGTTAATCAGCAAGCGGAAGTCGCTATTTCTGAAGCTGATCTTGTTTTGTTTGTAGTGGGCTTAAAGGACTCTATTTCTTCTTTAGATCTTGAGATTGCAGCTCAAATTCGAAAATCCGGAAAAAAAGCTTTACTGGTACTGAACAAGGTCGATGATGTTGCTAATTTCCAGCCCGAACCAGATTTTTACCGGTTAAGATTTGGAGAACCATTACCGGTTTCGGCTCTTCACGGGCTGAACATAGGCGAACTTCTTGATGTTATTACCAATGAAATTGACTTTCCTAAGCAAGAAGAAAATGAGGAAACGAATCATTTTAACTTAGCGATAATTGGTCGACCTAATGTTGGTAAGTCTTCAATTCTCAATGCAATTTTGGGCTACGAGAGGGCCTTGGTTAGCGACGTTCCCGGGACTACTCGGGACAAAGTGGATACAGTTATTAAGTTTCAGTCTTATACTATAACGCTTGTTGACACTGCTGGCTTAAAAAGAAAAAAAAGGAACTTGAGTGAACTTGAATTTTATAGTATGTGTCGAACACTTAGAGCAATTGGTCAGGCTGACGTTGCTTTGTTGGTGCTCTCATCTGATGTAGGAGTAACCACTCAAGATCAAAAAATTGCCCAGACGGTTTTGGAAAGAGGTTGTGCTTTGGCTTTAATATTTAACAAATGGGACTTGGTCCAAGATGAAGAAAAAGAAAAAGAACTTCTTTCACAGTTGGCTTACCGCTTCCGTTTTTTACCCAAACTTCCGTTTTTAAAAGTTTCGGCTTTAGAGAAAAAGAATATCGAAGAAATTTTACCACTTTCTTTAAGAGTTTTTCAACAATATTCGGCTCGCATACCAACTTCGAAGTTAAATGATTTTTTCCAAAGTTTGAAAGAGAGAATTCCCCCAACCGGAAAAGAAAACTTGAAATTTTTCTATTTGACCCAGGTCGATACTGCCCCACCTCATTTTGTTTTTTTTGTGAACCGCCCTGATCTGGTTAATGACTCAGTTAAACGGTTTTTAGAAAAAAGACTGGCCGAGGAGTTTCAGTTTGAAGCTACCCCCCTAATTTTAACTTTTAAAAGGAGGAGATAAGTGCCTTATCTTCTTTTTGTTTTTGCCTATTTTCTGGGTTCTTTTCCTAGTGGATATTTGATCGCCCGCTATTTTTATGGGGTCAATATAATGAAAAAGGGCAGCGGTAACATTGGCTTTACCAATGTTACCAGAGTTATCGGCCTTAAGGCAGGGATTTTGACTCTCATCCTCGATGCTCTAAAAGGAGCGTTGCCAGCCTATTTTGCTCGTTCGATCTACCCAAATTTTCTTAATGATCACGGTCAGGCTTTGACAGTTGCTTTAGTCTTTTTCTGTTCAGTTCTTGGCCATTCTTTCTCGGTTTTTTTAAAGTTTAGGGGTGGAAGGGGAGTGGCAACAGCAGCCGGAGCTTTACTTGTACTTTTCCCCCCTGTCTTTTTAGTTTTACTCTTCGTTTTTGGCCTTGTTTTAGCATTATTTCGATATGTTTCTCTCGCTTCAATCACTGTTGCCTTTTTATTTCCGATTCTAATTCTCATTTCTTACTCTAAAAATGTTGTTTTGTTTATTTTTTCGCTTTTCCTCTCAGCTCTGGTTATAATTAGACACATCCCAAATATTCAGAGACTGTTAAAAGGTGAGGAACCAAAAATCAAACAAGGAGATAGAGATTGAAAATCTCAATTGTCGGAGCAGGTAGCTGGGGAACAGCGTTCGCTTCTCTTTTGGCCAAAAAAGGTTTTGAAGTTGTTCTTTGGGCTCGTAATCCAGAAGTAGCAGAAGCTATAAACCGAGAAAACCGCAATCCTTTTTATTTGAGTAGTGCAGTTTTGCCGGCGAAAGTCCGAGCAACCAGCTTAATTGAAAATTTGTTTCCGACAAAGCTAATAGTTTTGGCGGTTCCATCTCATGCTTTAAGAGAAGTAGTGGAAAAGCTGACCCCTTTTCTCAACTCTCAAGTTAAGATTCTTTCTTTAACAAAAGGGATTGAAGAAAAAACAGGGATGCGCATGTCTGAAGTTATTGTTGAGGCTGCTTCCTTTCCTCTTGAAAGGATAGCTGTCCTCTCCGGTCCAAATCACGCTGAGGAAGTAATTGAGGAATTTCCGTCGGCAACAGTGATTGCTTCGGTGTCTGAGCAACTGAGTCAGCAGCTTCAAGAAGTGGTGTTCACACCTTACTTTCGAGTTTACACTAACACCGATCTTATAGGAGTTGAAATTGGCGGTGCAGCCAAAAATGTGATTGCCATCGCTGCAGGTATTTCTGATGGGTTAGGTTTTGGTGACAACACTAAAGCTTCTTTACTTACCCGGGGTTTGGCTGAAATTGCCCGCCTAGGAGTGGCATTGGGCGCTAAACCTCTAACTTTCCTTGGGCTGGCGGGAGTTGGCGATTTAATTGCTACCGCTACAAGCAAGCATAGTCGGAATCGATTTGTCGGCGAACAAATTGGCAGAGGCAAGTCTTTAAAGGAAATCCTAAATAGCATGAGAATGGTAGCTGAGGGTGTAAAAACCACTATTTCCTTAAAGAAGCTTGGAGAAAAACTTGGGCTTTCTTTGCCAATAACTGAAGAGGTTTATCAGGTTCTCTTCAAAGGAAAAGATCCTCGCCGATCAGTTGAGGACTTAATGTTGAGAGTTCCCACTGATGAAGCGAAATTTGAAATTGAGGTTTGAAATTTGATTAATTTTTTTTAAAGTTAGTAAAATCTTTTCAGCAGAATTAGGAGGAGTTTTGAAGGGAATATCAATGATAGTTGAAAACATAATGAGGCGAGAAGTGGTAACCGCAATTGAAGATGAGCCGATAATTAAAATTGCCCACTTAATGATGGAAAAAAACGTTCGTTCAGTAGTTATCGTTGATCGCGAAAATAAGCCGATTGGGATAGTTACTGATACTGATGTTTTGTCGCGAGGGATTGGTAGCTGCAATTTGTATGAAACCCCAGTCAAGAAAATAATGACTTCTAATCCAGTTACTGCCTCGCCTACCGATAACGTGTTAGATATAGTGAAGATAATGGGAGAAAAGAGGTTTCGGCGGATGCCAGTAGTTAATGACGAAGGTAAACTAATTGGAATAATTTCAATAGGGGATATTGCTCCTCAGGTGATGATTCAGCTTGAACTTTTAAGAGACTCTCTTTAGAAGGCTTAAAGTTTTTTTAAAAACAAACAACTTTTCATTTCGGTTTGCGACTGTTCATTTTCTAATCAATTATAATTATTGAAATAATTATTGAAATGAAGTTTTTTTTGACCACATTAGGCTGCCCGCGAAATCAGCTTGACTCGGATTTTATTGCGGAAATGTTGAACCGAAACGAAATCAGGCAAGTTTTTTCTCCTTCAATGACCACTATTTGCCTGGTAAATACTTGTGCTTTTATTGAAGCAGCTAAAGAAGAGTCGCTGGAAGTTGTTTTCTCTCTTGTTAGCAGAGGCCGAAGGACTATCGTGCTGGGGTGCTTAGCCCAACGCTACGGTAAAGAAATATTTGAACAAATTCCCGAAGTTTCAGCGGTTGTTTCGCCGGATAACTACTGGCAATTACCCCAGATCATTAAAAAAGTTGCTTCAGGCCAAAGGGTTTTAAGTTTTTCCGCTCAAAAAAATTTTTTTTACCAACCTGATTATTCTTGTTTTAAGGCTGGATTCAGGCCTTCAACTAATTATTATGCCTATTTAAAACTTACTGAAGGGTGCAACAATCGATGTTCTTTTTGTGCAATTCCTTCAATAAGGGGAAAGTTGCGAAGTTTTCCTTTCGATTTGCTTTTGAAAAAAGCAGAAAAACTATTAGCGGCCAATTACAAGGAAATTGTTTTAGTTGGTCAGGATATTACGGCTTACGGGTTAGACTGGGGAAAGGCAATGTTGCACCTTTTTTTAAAAAGGCTGGCTTCTTTAGAAGGTGATTTTTGGATTCGACTTCTCTATCTAAATCCAGTTCGAGTTGACGAAATTCTTCTTAAAATCATTTTTGAAAATCCCAAAATTCTTCCTTACTTTGATCTTCCTTATCAACATGCGAGCCCAAAAATTCTTAAAAAAATGGGTCGAGCCTATGAATTTGAGACGATCGTTAAGCAAGTTGAGAAAATTAGAAAGTTTTTGCCTGAGGCGGTGATCAGAACTACCTTATTAGTAGGCTTCCCTGGTGAGACCGAGAAAGATTTCCAAATCTTACTTCAATTAGTAAAAGAAGTTAATTTTGATTATGTTGGAGTTTTTGATTATTCTAAAGAAGAAGGGACAATAGCTGCGAGCTTCAGCAACCAGGTGTCTCGAAAGGTGAAAAAGGAAAGGAAAGAAAATTTAACTTTCTTTGCTGACCAGTTAAGCCTTAAAAGACTTAGTCGTTTTTTGAAAAAAGAATTCACAGTTTTGGTCGAGGCGAAAGAGGGCAATAGTTACCGCGGGAGATTTTTTGCTCAAGCTCCAGAAATTGATGGCGAAGTTTTTTTCTCGGGAAGAGCAAAGGTGGGAAGTTTTGCCACTGTAAAATTAGAAAAGCAAGAAGGTTTTGATTTTCGAGGTAGGGTGGTTTCTCGTTGAACTTGCCAAATTTTTTCACTTTATTTCGGATTCTTTTAATTCCGGTTTTTATGGCCTTGCTTTTCTCTGATCTAAGTTTTAGTCATTACTGGGCAGCCTTGATTTTTTTAATAGCTGCACTGACCGATGGCCTTGATGGATACCTGGCTCGCCTTCATCGACAGGTCACCACTCTGGGAAAGTTTTTTGACCCTTTAGCCGACAAAATTTTGGTCATCTCGGCTTTGGTTGCTTTTGTTGAGTTGAAAAGCATTTCTTCCTGGGTTGCAGTGGCTTTTATTGCTCGGGAGTTTGCGGTTACAGGTTTGAGACTTCTTGGATCTAAAAGCGGCAAAGACATCCGGCCATCTTTTTGGGGAAAAGCTAAAACTTGGTTTCAGGTGATAGCTTTGCTTCTCCTTTTCTTAAAACCGTGCTTTCGCAATTATTTGAGTGATTCCTATCAAATAGTAGTGAATGCTGCTTTATATATAGCTCTTTTGCTGAGTTATTACTCAGCCTGGATTTATTTTAAGCAAAACTTAGGAGTTTTGTTTGCTGCGAATCAGTAAAGGTGTAAAAGTTGAGAT
>CALKMS010000018.1 GCA_938091145.1 uncultured bacterium | reverse complement strand
TTCGTATTCTCGATAATGCGAAAATAAGGAAATGGTTTGAAGTAAAGTTTTTGGTCGACAAAAAGCTTAGGGTTTACTGTTTGCTCTTGGCTAAATTCCTGAGAAAAATCTTTGCTTTTTAAATCCATTGCTTTAAATTTCCTTTTTTTTACTTCTTTCTCTTGCCTGAAAAGCTTTCCACTCCTTTTTCCTTTGCCTTCGCTCAAAAAGTATTTATCTTTTTTTCTTTCCCATTATCTTCAAACCCAAAGCAAACTATTGTTCCTAAAATCATTGGTTTAAGTTTTTTAACTTTTGTCATCTCCTAATTTTAATCACCTTTTCAAAACTTGGAGAAAATGGAAAAAAACCAGTTTGGTTTAAAGATTAGGTTTTGGTGAGCTCAGGGGAAAAGTTGAGGTTGGGTTTTCAAAAAAGTGGAGAAGTTTTGATTTTTGATTATATAAATTTTATTGATAAAGCATTTTGATTTTTAAAAGTTTTTCGATATATAATATTGCTAGCAATGTTTAGAAGTGTTTTTCTGCTACTCGCTGTGGCTTTCCTCCTTTCCCCTTTTCCTGCTCAAGCTAATAGTTTGAAATCGGTGAAATATCGAATTGATGGAATTGAGCGTGGTCTACGTGAGGTTACTTCTGAATACGAAAAGGTTTATTCAAAATATGAGATTGCTTTTTATCGGTATCGAAGAGCAAAAAGGGAGTTTAATAGGGCTTCTAAAGAGCGTTGTTATTGGCAGTCTCAATTAGCTAAACATATTCGATGCCTCTACAAACAGGGAATACCAAATTTTCTTCCTGTCATTCTTCAAGCTGAAGATTTTAATGTTCTGCTGATTCAATGGCGATATTTGCAAAGAATCTCTGAAGCTGATGGGTTTTTTTTGAAGAAAGTTGCTGAAGTGGAATTAAAATGGCTGAAAAAAAAGGAAAAGTACCAAAAAAATAAGAATCTTTATCAAAAATATTTAGTTTTTTTGAATCGAAAAAAATTGGATTTAATGAGGCGTTTAAATCGAGAAAAATCTCTTTTAGCCAGTTTAGAGCGGTCTGATGTAGATCGGAGGGTGAGAAGCTATCGGGGAGGATTGGCGGCAGTAAATGCGCGCATTGGAGGTTTTGTTTTCCCCGTGGCCGGTCCTCACTCGTATATTGACAGCTTTGGTGCTCCCCGGGCTGGACATCGTCATCAAGGAACTGATATTTTTGCCCCTTATGGCACGCCGGTGGTTGCTTGTGTTAGTGGGACGGTGGGAATTTCTTATAGCAGATTAGGAGGTAAAAGCATCTGGCTTAGCGGGAATGATGGAAACTCGTATTACTATGCTCATCTCTCTGGTTTTGCCGTTTCCAGTGGCGCCAAAGTGGCTGCTGGTCAAGTAATTGGTTATGTTGGCAACTCTGGAAATGCTCGAGGTGGGGCACCTCACCTTCACTTTGAGATACATTTAGGCGGTAGGCGGGTGGTAGACCCCTATCCAATTTTAAGAGCGGCAGATTAATTCTAATTTGCTTTGGGAATTGTGTCGGGTTATAACACTTTGGTTTGGCTGGGGAAAACTGCTCTTTTTTAACTACTTTTTTGGTGTTATGCTTTGTTGCTATTAAAGTTGTTTTAAAGTATTTTTCCACCTTTTCAGTTAGCTTTTCTTCGTTTTTTTGTTGGTGTCTCTCTTGGTTCTGGTTTTTATTTTTTTTAAAAACAAAAAATGGGTGATTTTTTGAACTAGCTGATTGGAAAAGAATTTTTTAATCATCTTTTTTGGCACGGGCGGCTATCACGTGAGCTTTAATGTTGGGGAAGTTTTTACCTCTCTTTCAATGCTAGTTTGATTCTTTTTACCGGTCATGTTTTTACCCTGTTTTATCACGTTGGTATCTTAAAGAAAAAAAATTGGCTCAAAGAAGTTGCTTGTAGTGGTTTTTACTTTTACTGAAGTTTTCTGGCTTTATTTTTTTGCCTTAAAGCTTGGGGCTTAGGTTTGGCGGGAACCGCTGTTAATATTTTTAGCTGGTCGGTCTATACTGTTTTCGGCAAACCACTTTTAAAGGAATACGACTCTTTTTTATTCTTTTTCTCTTTAGCTTTGAAACTTTTCAGCTTTTGCTTTATCTTTCTTTTTCCCTTTGCTCACTTACTTTGTTTCTATTCCACCAAAGAGCTGGGCGCAAATATTGATCCTTGGTGGCTTGTGCATTTTCTTTGGAACATTTGATTGGATTTGGGGTTTGAGTGGTTTGTCTCCATGGGAAATATCACTTTTTCTTTGTTTTATTACAATATTTACTATTTGAGTGGCTGATTTTCAAAAAAGCACTTGGTTTTAGTTTATTGGTTAAAGCGATATTAATTTTATTGGGGTTTGGTTGGCTGAAAAGGAGTGCTGAGTTATTTGTTGACACCTTAAATTTATTGTGATAGCTTTTCAGCGAAATTAAAAGGGATAATGAGCTACAAGGAAACATTAAATTTGCCTAAAACCAATTTCCCAATGAAGGCAAACTTGCCTTTAAATGAACCTCGCTTTCTGAGGTACTGGGAGGAAATCAATCTTTATAAGAGACTTTTAGAGAAAAATCGAGGAAAAGAAGTTTTTATTTTGCATGATGGTCCCCCATATGCTAATGGCGATATTCATCTAGGACACACTCTCAACAAAGTGTTGAAGGATATCGTTGTTCGCTACCATTTAATGAATGGTTTTTATGCTCCCTTTGTTCCAGGTTGGGACTGCCATGGCCAACCTATCGAATATGAAGTAGAAAAACGCCTTGATCGTCCAAAAGCTGAGATTCCTAGGGATCAGTTTCGACAGCGTTGTCGGGATTATGCTCGGGTTTTTATTGAGCGCCAGAAAGAGGAGTTCAAGAGATTGGGCATTTTGGGTGATTGGGAAAACCCTTACCTCACGATGGATCCAGCTTACGAAGCTACAATAATAAGGATTTTTGGGAGGATGTATTTCCGTGGTCTTGTTTACCGTGGGTTGAAACCGATATTCTGGTGTTATCATTGCGAGACGGCTTTGGCTGAAGCAGAAATTGAATATCATGATAAAAAATCTGATTCTATAACTGTTAAACTGGCTTTCGATGATAATCCGTGGGAAGAAGAGAACGTTTTTTTGCTGATCTGGACTACCACTCCTTGGACTTTGCCAGCTAATGTAGCTGTTGCTTTACATCCTGAAGCAAATTATTCGCTTATCGAGTTTGGAAAGGAGAAATACCTTTTAGCTGAAGAATTAAGCCGAAAGCTTTTTCCCAACTCTAGGTCTTTAAAAGTTGTAAAGGGGCAAGAGTTAGAAGGTAGGAAGGTTTCACATCCAGTTTTTGATGAAAAAAACTCGCTGGTAGTAACGGCGCCTTTTGTTTCTTTGGAGCACGGCACTGGGATTGTTCATATTGCTCCTGGTCATGGCGAAGAGGATTTTTCTTTGAAGGACAAGTTTAATCTGGAAGTTGTTATGCCGGTAGATAATAGCGGAAAGTTTACAGTGGAAGCAGGGAAGTATAGTGGGATGGTCATTGATGAAGCTAATGAAGCCATTCTTAATGATTTAGAAAAAAAAGGCTTGCTTTTAAGAAGGGATTCAATTGTTCACTCTTATCCTCATTGCTGGCGTTGTAAGAAGCCGGTGATTTTTCGGGCTACCAAGCAATGGTTTCTTTCGATGGAGAAGGGAGACTTTCGTCAGCAGGTTCTGAATTTGATTCCTAAAGTGAAGTGGATTCCTTTATGGAGCATTAATCGAATTACGGCAATGATCAAAGAAAGACCCGACTGGTGCCTTTCGCGTCAGCGAAGCTGGGGCGTGCCCCTTCCAGTTTTTTACTGTCAGAATTGCCAAGAGGAAGTCATTACAGAAAATAGTATTGAAGCGGTGGCAACTCTATTTGAAAACGAAGGTTCCGATAGTTGGTTTAAAAAGGAGGCTGACGAAATTTTACCAGAAGACTTTGCTTGTCCCAAATGTGGAAACCGAAGTTTTGAGAAAGAAGATGACATTTTTGATGTCTGGTTTGAATCAGGTTCCAGTCACGAAGCAGTGTTAAAAACCCGCTCTGATCTTCGCTGGCCGGCTTCTTTGTATCTTGAGGGAAGCGATCAGCATCGTGGTTGGTTTCAAACTTCGCTTTTGGTTTCGGTGGCCGCCAACAACAAACCACCTTATCAGGCAGTTCTAACTCACGGTTTTACTGTTGACGATAAAGGACGAAAGATGTCAAAGTCATTGGGGAATGTTGTAGATCCGTTAGATGAAATTAAGAGGGTGGGAGCAGATGTTTTGAGGCTTTGGGTGGTCTCGAGTGATTACAGCAAAGATGCTGCTGCTTCTTCCG
The DNA here is from genome assembly GCA_938091145.1 of uncultured bacterium. Classification (GTDB taxonomy): domain Bacteria; phylum Actinomycetota; class Aquicultoria; order SKW223; family CALKMS01; genus CALKMS01. Next base: position 2,325 of record CALKMS010000018.1, on the reverse strand, counting down.
AAATTTTAGATAAGTTAGGCGAAGTTTATCGCCGTTTTCGCAACACATTTCGTTTTCTTTTGGGAAATCTTTATGATTTTGAGAATTCTCAAGCTGTACCTTACGAAAATCTTTTAGAGCTTGATCGCTATGCTTTGCTCAGACTGAATCGGGTTGTTGCTCAGGTGAATAAAGCTTTTGAAAACTATCGTTTCCACCGGGCGTACAAAATCCTGCTGAACTATTTTACTAACGATTTGAGTGGTTTTTATCTCGATGTAATCAAAGACCGTCTTTATGTAAGCGAGAAAGATTCAATTGCCCGGCGTTCAGCTCAAACTGTTTTGCTTGAAATTTTATTGACTACTGTTAAAATTTTAGCTCCTTTTATTCCTTTCACGGCTGAGGAAGTGTGGTTTAATTTGAAACCGGATTTTAAAAAAGAATGTGAGAGTGTTCATTTGAGCGATTGGCCTTCACCGGTGTCGGCTTATTTGAGTCCCATTTTAGAAAGGCGTTGGGACGTTATTTTGGCTTTGAGGGAAGAAGTGTTTAAAAAGTTAGAGGAAGCAAGGACAGACGGGTTAATTGGCAATTCGCTGGAAGCAAAGGTTGTGCTGGAGGTAAACCAAAAAGATCTTGATTTTTACCGGGAGATTATTCCTTTACTCGAAGAGGTTTTAATAGTTTCTCGAGTTGAAGTGAGGTTGGCAGGTGAGGAGCTGGAAGAAGGAGAAAAAATTATTTTGGTGGACAAGGCTGATGGAGAGAAATGCGAACGATGTTGGAAATATGACCGTTCTGTTGGTAAAATAAATCCTTTAAAGAAAGTTTGCGCTAGGTGTATTAGGGTTTTGAATAAGTTAGAGGGGGAACAGTAATTGGACGAGAGGGCTAAGCTTACTAAGAAGGTATTGAGGGAATTAAAAAAGAAACTGCTTGAAGAGAAAGGTCAGGTTGAGAAAGAACTAATGGAACTTCGGGAAGATTTTCGTCATCACACCCAGTCGGAAATTTCGGGTGAAGATATTTATGAGGATGAATACGCTGAAAGTGGAACTGCCACTTTTGAGAGAGAGAAAGACCTTTCTATTGAAATCGGTTTGAAAGAGACAATGGAGCAGATAGAAAGGGCTCTTGAGCGAATGAAGAACGACACTTACGGTATTTGTCAGCGTTGTCGGAGAACAATCGAAGTTGATCGCTTGAGAGCCATTCCTTATGCTGAACTTTGCATTCAATGCAAGACGAAGGAAGAAAAGTCAGGCTTTTAAGATCCTTCGTCTTGATTTTTTCTTTTACCTTTTGTTTCCTTGACCAGTTGACAAAGTTTTTAGCTCGCTACTTTTTAAGGGAGTCAAAAAGCATTGAAGTAATAAAAGGGGTATTTGGGTTTACTTTGACTGAGAACACAGGGGTTGCTTTCGGACTTTTTTCGGAGTATGGAAGGATTTGGCCATGCGTTTCTTTGTTAATTATTTTGTTAATTGTTTTTTATGTTTGGCGAGTTGAGATTGAAAGATGGCTTTTAGTTGTTTCGTTGAGCTTGATTGTTGGTGGCGCTTTAGGAAATCTAATTGACCGTTTACTATACCAAGCAGTGACTGATTTTATTGATTTCCGGATTTGGCCAGTGTTTAATTTAGCCGATGCCGAACTAGTTTTGGGAATTTTTCTTTTACTAGCTTATCTCGTGCATGAAGAAAGGAAGAAGGATGCACCCAGTTCTTTTTGAAATTGGTCCACTTATTGTTTATTCATACGGGTTTATGTTGATGGTTGCTTTTTTGATTTCAATTTTTTTTGCGGTTAGAGAAGCAAGAGCGAGGGCTATCTCTGCCGACACCGTTTACGATTTATCTTTTTGGGTTCTTTTGGGTGGCCTTATCGGTGCCCGTCTTTCTTTTGTTATTTATAACTGGCCCCTTTTTGCCCTGAATCCGTGGGAGGCTTTTGCTGTTTGGGAAGGGGGTTTAAGTTTCTATGGCGGTCTTATCGGCGGTCTAATATCAGGCCTGGCTTTTGTTTATTTGAAAAACCTTTATCTTGATGATTTGCTCGATGTTGTTGGTTTGGTTTTGCCATTAGGAATTTCCATAGGTCGAATTGGCTGCTTTCTTAACGGTTGTTGCTATGGGAAGCCTACACAACTTCCTTGGGGGGTTATTTTCCCCGCCTTGGGTTTTAAAGTTCATCCTACTCAGATTTACGAACTCCTTTACTCCTTCGTTATTTTTTTGTTTCTTTACTATTTTCGCTATCAAATAGGCCGAGGCAATGTTTTTTTTGTCTTTCTTCTTCTTTATTCTTTCTTTCGTTTTTTTAATGAGTTTATTCGGGTCAATC
>CALKMS010000017.1 GCA_938091145.1 uncultured bacterium | reverse complement strand
CATATAATAAAGTTCTTCTGGCTGGGTTAAGCTCTTTTCATATAAATAAGGTTGTGCGTCGCTTATCGTTCTAACATCAGGCTCAATATCAGTTAGAGGAGCCTTAAAAATCACCTTATAATTTTCCAAATCTAAAGCAATGGGTAAACCCGATATTTCCTCTAAATCAACTTTTGATCCCAATTTTTACCTCTCTTAAACTTCTTTCGGCTGCCTCAAGCGTAAAATCGATGTCCTCAGTGGTATGAGCAATAGAAAGAAAAGCTGCTTCAAACTGAGAAGGTGCCAAGTAAACACCTTGTTCCATCATCTTCCAAAAGTACTTTGAGTAAAGTTCGGTTTTTGAAGTTGAAGCTGATCGGAAATCAATTACTTCCTCTTCAGTGAAGAAAAGGCACATCATTGAACCGCAAGAATTAATAGTGTAGCCCAAATCAAGCTCTCTTAAAATGGAAGTCAGTCCTTCCCGCAACCTCTTTGCTTTTTCTTCAATAGTTGAGTAGAAGCCAGGCTTTTGCAAAACTTTCAAGGTAGCAATACCGGCTGCCATAGCTACTGGATTGCCAGAAAGCGTGCCAGCCTGATAAACCGGACCGGTAGGAGCAATTTTTTCCATAATCTCCTTCTTTCCACCAAAAGCACCAACTGGCATACCGCCACCCAGAACCTTGCCTAACGTAGTCAGGTCAGGCTGAACCCCAAACAGTTCTTGCGCCCCCCCGTAACTTACACGGAAACCAGTAATCACCTCATCAAAAATTAAAACTGACCCGTACTTTGAGGTTAGCTCACGCAAACCTTCAAGAAAGCCTGGCTTAGGTAGAACTACTCCCATGTTGCCCGCAACAGGTTCGACGATTACAGCTGCGATCTCTTCCGAGTGCTTCTCAAAAACTTCCTTTACCGCCTCTAAATTATTATAAGGAAGCAAAATCGTATCTTGAGCTGTTCCCCGCGTAACACCAGGAGTTCCAGGTATTCCTAAAGTAAGAACGCCGGAGCCCGCTTTAATAAGTAAGCTGTCGGAGTGGCCATGGTAGCAGCCTTCAAACTTAACAATTTTATCTCGTCCAGTAAAACCACGCGCCAATCTAATAGCGCTCATTACTGCCTCTGTTCCAGAGCTTACCATCCTTACCATTTCTACTGATGGCACAGCTTCAACCACCATCTTTGCTAACTCTAATTCGAGCTCGGTTGGTGCGCCGAAACTCATTCCGGCTTCAATCGTTTCTCTAACACTTCTTAAGACTTCAGGATGAGCATGACCTAAAATCAATGGTCCCCAGGAAAGAACATAATCAATAAAGGAATTCCCATCAACATCAAATATTTTTGAGCCCTTCCCCTGCTTAATAAACAGAGGTTCTCCTCCAACACCTTTGTAAGCTCTAACTGGGCTATTCACACCACCCGGAATATACTTTTGAGCTTCAGAAAATAACCATTGTGACTTACTTCTTTCCACTCATACCTCCAAAAAACAGTGTTACTTATTATACTCAAGAAATCTGGGAAATAAAAAGCAGCTAGTCAAAATTTTTCACTTCTTGCAACGAATTAGGGCAAGAGCCTCAGAGCGGGTTGCTGAGTTGGTCTTAAAAATCCCCCTAACCGCTGAAGTAACAGTTAAAGCACCCGGCTTTTTAACCCCTCGCATGCTCATGCAAAGGTGTTCCGCTTCTACCACCACCAGCACGCCGCGAGGAGAAAGCCTTTTAACTAGAGTGTCAGCAATTTGAGTAGTCAATCTCTCCTGAACTTGTAATCTTTTAGAAAAAACATCAACCACCCTTGCCAACTTTGATATCCCCACAATCTTTCCTTCTTTTCCCGGAATATAGGCAACATGAGCTTTTCCTAAAAATGGCATCAAATGATGCTCGCAAACAGAATAAAGAGGGATGTCTTTGACTAGAATCATTTCATCGTGGTTTTCAGAAAAAGTAGTTACTATTAGCTCGGCCGGGTCTTGTTGTAAGCCAGAAAAGACTTCCTGGTAGAGACGAGCCACGCGCTGAGGTGTATCCTTTAAGCCCTCACGGGTTAAATCTTCCCCTAGGCCTTCTAAGATAAGCTTGACGCCCTCTTCGATCTTTTTAAGATCCAATAACTTTCAGCTACCCCTCAGCCGGACGCAAACCGCCAGGCGCCGGCTTTAAGCCAGGTTTAACTTCAGGAACATTTTCTTTTCCAGCACCAACAGTTGATTCTTGAGAAGCTTTCCTTTCTTCCAAGTAACCCTTCTCCAAAAGCTCTTCGAGTTCCTGACCATCAAGGGATTCCCGTTCAATCAAATAGCGAGCAATCAAATCAAGTCGTTCGCGATTTTCAACCAAAATTTTCTTGGCTCGACTGTAACACTCATCAACTATTCTCCTAACTTCTTTGTCAATTTCAAAAGCTATTTCTGGACTATAATCTGGTTCCCGGCTGAAATCTCGTCCAAGAAAAACCTGATCCTGTTTCTGGCCTAACGTTATCGGTCCTAATTTATCACTCATTCCGTATTCGCAAACCATTTTTCGGGCTATCTTGGTAGCCTTCTCCAAATCATCTTGATCGCCAGTGGTAACGTCTTTAAAAACTAACTCTTCAGCTACTCGGCCCCCAAGCAGAACCGTTAACTGGTCCATAAGTTCAGAACGGGTAACCAGATAGCGATCCTCAATAGGCAAAGTAAGAGTGTAACCTAAAGCCCGACCACGGGGAATAATAGAGATTTTATGGACGGGATTAGCCTCGGGTAACATGTGAGCCACTAGAGCATGGCCAATCTCATGATAAGCAATAATCGCTTTTTCTTTCTCGCTAATAACCTTAGTTTTTTTCTCTGGTCCAGCAACAATTCTTTCAACACCCTCTTCCATTTCCCTCATCCCTATCAGTTTTTTGCCATTGCGCGCCGCTAAAATTGCAGCCTCATTTACCATATTAGCTAAATCGGCACCGGTAAAACCAGGTGTCCGACGCGCTAAAATTTCCAGATCAACATCTTTATCAAGCGGCTTTCCTTTAGTGTGAACCTTCAAAATGGCCAACCGACCCTGCAAATCGGGAGCGTCAACCGCAATGTGACGATCAAATCGGCCTGGGCGGAGAAGAGCCGGATCTAAAATATCCGGCCGATTGGTAGCCGCCATCACTATCAAATTATCGTTAACGTCAAAGCCGTCCATTTCCACTAAAAGCTGATTAAGAGTTTGCTCCCGCTCATCGTGTCCGCCTCCTAACCCAGCACCGCGATGACGACCAACCGCATCAATTTCGTCAATAAAAACGATTGCGGGCGCGTGAGCTTTTGCTTGCTCAAAAAGGTCCCTTACCCGTGAAGCCCCCACACCCACAAACATCTCCACAAACTCAGACCCAGAAATAGAAAAGAAAGGAACTCTTGCCTCACCGGCTACCGCTCGAGCCAAAAGAGTTTTGCCACAACCTGGTGGACCATAAAGTAAAATGCCCTTGGGCACCCGCGCACCCATACTTTGAAATTTCGCTGGGTTAACAAGGTAATCTTTAATTTCTTTAAGCTCTTCAATAGCCTCATCCAAACCAGCTACATCCTTAAAGGAAACTTTAGGATAGTCGCGAACTATTTTACGAGCACGACTTCTACCAAAAGAAAAAATCTTGTTTCCACTTCCTTGCATTTGGTGAATCATAAAAAACATAAGGGCAGCTAAGAGAACCACTGGCAACCAATTTATAAGCAGAGATACCCAGAAATAGCTGGATGTTTGGACATGTACTTCCACGCCATTCTTTATCAGCCTTTCGGATAGGTTAAAATCCGAAGGTATATTTGCCTTGCGATGGGATCCATCTTTGTAATCAGCTTCAACCAAGTTCTTACCTTCGTGAAGAATTACTTTAGCTACTTTCCCCTTTTCAACGTCCCGTATAAATTTACCAAAAGGAATCTCTCGATAAGTTGGGCGAGTAATAACTCCGGACCCAAAAAGATAAACTAAAGCCAAGATTAAAATGACATAGACAAAAAAATTACGAAACTGCTTATTATCCATTTAACTCCTTAAACCTGAATTTACCTTTCATTTTATCACAAATTAAGAATTTGCTCAATTTAAGAGCCTCATCTTTTTAAGATAACAAAGCCAGGTAAACAGTCAGCTTATCCAGGTTCAATCCTCCACGATCCCCTCATTTAATAAGGCGGGGAACAAAACTTATAAAATAAAGGGGACAAACTGAAAAAAATTATTAAAGAGGAGAAGCATTGAGTCGCTCCTTTTTAAAGTTCTCTTTTTTTCAAAATGGAAGTTAGGAGAGGTTTTTTAATTTTTATGGCGAGCCACCGACACACTGATCCAGTCATTACGAGAGAAGCGAAGTAATCTGATTCTCCGAGAGAAAAAGCAATTTTTGCGATTGCTTCGCCCCACCAGAGGTGAACTCGCAATGATAGTCTTTTTCCAATCTCCCTTTAAGTTTCTCTCTATCCCAATAAAGAAAAACAGGAAAACTTACAAAAATGGAAAGATAATAGTCTCCTTTAGCCCCAAAAGCTACTTTCTCTTTTTTCAAAGAACCCTTTTCTCCTCTTTCTTAAAGGAAACTCATTCTTTTTGCCTTTTTAAAGCTTTTTTTCTTTCTCCTCTATTTTCCAAAGGGAAGCTAGGAAAGATCTTATGCTTCTCCATTTTTAAAGGAAAAGGGGACTTTTAGAATTCCCATTTTGATAACCAATTCATTGAATTCAGAATCAAAAAACGCCAAAATTTTAAACCTTTTTCACCGTAGCAATATAGGGGAGATAACGCCACCTTTGACCGCAATCAAGTCCAAACCCAACTACAAACCGATCAGGTATTTTAAAGCCGAGGTATTTTATTTTTAAAGGCACTTTTTGACAACCTTCTTTCAACAACAAGCTGGCTACTTCAATGCTCGCTGGTTCGCGAGCCTGAAGGTTTCGAATTAAGTAATTTAAAGTTAAACCAGTATCCACAATGTCCTCAACAATTATTAAGTGTCGACCTCTAACATTTTCGCTGAGATCTTTTAAAATGCGAACTACACCCGAACTATGAGTGGCGTTCCCATAACTTGAAACCGCCATGAAATCGATTTCCACTTCAATATCCATCTTTCTTATTAAGTCAGAAAGGAAAACAAAAGCTCCCCGCAGGATACCAATCAAAATTGGATTTTTACCCTTATAATCTTTAGAAATTTCCTGAGCTATCTCTTCTGTTCTCTTTTTTAGTTCTTCCTCGGGTATTAACACCTCATCTATTTCATACGCCATTTTTTTTCTCCTTAACCAATTCCAATCTCAAAACTCTCTTGGTCTTCTCCGTGACTTTAAACCGATCATCTATCATCAACCCACCCACCCATACAATATTGCCTTTACTTTCAACTAAAGGAATCCTATGCCTCCGAACTCGCGGTATTTTTTTGTCAACGAAAAAGTCCTGCAATTTCTTGGGCTTTCCAAGCCCTAAAGGATAAAAAGTGTCGCCTTTTTTCCAGGTCCTAATGATTAAAGGCAACTTCAACAAAGCTACATCCAAAAGAGCCACCGTTGAAGGTGTGCTTTTTATCTTTCTTGCCAGTTCAGAATTATACTCCAAAAACTCTCCCTTAATTAGGTAGCCTAGCGAAGAGAGAGACTTTTCCCCGGGAGGCCGAAAATAAACTTCCGTAAATTCCAAGCTCTCAGCTTCATCGCCTTTTGGCCGCCCAAAATAAATTGTTCTTCGATCCTTAACAACAGCCTCAATCCCCCCAGGCAACGAAACTTTGCCTCTCCCTCTCTCCACTAACTTTGCTATTCTGTCCAGGTGCCGAAAATCAACTCTTACTCCACCAGCTGAAAAGTAGGCTTTCTTGGCTAACCGCCGCCAAATAGTTTGCTGGGCCGGTTTTTTTAACCGCAGTTCAACTCCCCCATTGAGAAAAACAGAATATTTTTTAAACAGCTTCTCGGCCGTCTCTTCTAAAAGCTCATTTTCTTCCTCAAAAACCTCCATAAGACGCTTAACCGCCTGGTGAAATCGAGGATTAACAGTTAAAAAGTAGGGGATTAAATAGTGGCGAACCCGACTGCGCAAATTCTTCCCCGAAAGATTGCTTCGATCAATAAAATAATCAATTTCCTTGCGATTAAGGTATGATTCAATTTCTTCTTTTTCTACTTCAATTAAAGGTCGAATAAACTTTTCCCTTTTTGGGGCAATGCCCCTCAGTCCTTCAAGCGAAGTTCCCCGAATGAAGCGCATCAAAAAAGTCTCAACCGAGTCATTTAACTGGTGACCCAAGGCAATCTTATTGTAATTGTTCTCCTCAGAAATCCTTTCTAAAAATTGGTACCGAATTTTCCGACCGGCGTCTTCGAGTGACAACTTATTTTCTTTAGCAAAAGCTCTTACATCATAAGAATAGATAAAATCTCTTAAACCAAGGTTCTTAATCTGCTCTCTAATTAATTTTTCTTCCTCGTCTGCTTCCTCTCGCAATTTATGATTTAGATGGAAAACCCCTATTTCAAGTTCAAACAGGCTTTCAATCGAAAGCAGAAAACTGAGAAGGGCTTGAGAGTCTGGCCCCCCCGAAAAAGAAACTAAAACCCTGTCGCCTTTTTCCAAGAGAGAATACTTTTCTACTGTCTTTAATACTTTTTTCTCAAAGGGGTCCAAAAAAAACCGTTTCATCTCAAATTTATTATTATTTCCTATTATAGCTAATAATTTCATCCCAGGAAAAATAATATCTGTCGGTAAAAACCGCTTTGCTTCCTTAAAAAAGATTAGCCTTTCCTTTAAAAAGAAAATTAATTCCCTCAGATAAAACTAATCAAAATTTAATTTAAGGAAAAAAATCAAAAGCAAACTACAAAAATTTAAAAAGGACAGGAAGTTGCCGGACAGCCGCCAGAGTACTCAGAACCAGCTAAAATTAAACTTTCCTCCTCGCCTGGCAAAAAAGAACCGACCTTTAAAACCTGCTCCTTTCGGCTCCCATATCGATAAACAGTAATTCCTTTACATTTCAAGTCATAAGCTAATAAAAATATCCGCCTTACGTCATCAGGAGTTGAATCGGCAGGAAGATTCACTGTTTTTGAAACAGCGTTATCAGTATACTTTTGAAAAGCAGCTTGCATCTTTACATGCCAATCAACTTCAATGTCCAAAGCTGTTACAAAAAGCCGACGCCATTCGGGCGGAAATTCGGAAAGATTTTTTAAACTCCCTTCACGAGCTATTGCCAGCAACCTCTTTTTATCGGCCCACCCTTTTTCTTTAAGCCAGGTTTCAAAAACTGGATTTACCTCAATCAAACGAATGCCTTCAAGTGCCTCACGAATGTAAACCAAAGCAAAAAGAGGCTCAATTCCCGAAGTAGTATTGGCAATAATACTTATCGTTCCGGTGGGAGCGATAGTGGTACAGGTAGCATTTCGCATAGCCGGAAAGCCCTTTTTCTCCCACAAACTGCCCTTAAATGAAGGAAAAGAGCCACGCTTCAAACCAAGCTCAACCGAAGCTTCCCGCGCTTTTTCCGAAATAAACTTCATTACTTTTTGAGCAACGTGCAACGCTTTTTGGCTATCGTAAGGAATGCCTAACAAAATAAGGAATTCAGCTAAACCCATAACCCCTAACCCAATTTTTCTATTCTGTAAAGTCATCTTGGCAATTTGTGGCAACGGGAACTGATTAACCTCAATCACATCGTCAAGGAACTGAACTGCTTTTTTAACCGTTTTTTCCAACTTTTTCCAATTAACCTTTCCATTTCTTACCATTTTTGAAAGGTTAATAGAGCCAAGGTTGCAAGATTCATAAGGTAAAAGAGGTTGCTCGCCGCAAGGATTGGTGCTTTCTATTTGCCCTAAATGAGGAGTAGGGTTTTTCCGATTAACTTCATCAATAAAAACGAGACCTGGGTCGCCTGTTTTCCAAGCGTTTGCCACAATAAGGTCAAATACTGAGCGCGCCTTAACTTTCTTAATCTTTTTTCCACTCCGAGGATTAACTAAGTAGTAGGTTGAATCTTTCTTAACCGCCTCCATGAACTCATCAGTGACCGCCACCGAAAGATTGAAATTATTAAAGCTGCCCTCTTCCTTCTTAGCCGTAACAAACTCAAAAATATCAGGGTGATCAACCCGAAGGATTCCCATATTGGCACCCCGGCGTTTTCCCCCCTGCTTAATCACATCCGTCGTCACATCAAAAACTTTCATAAAAGAGACAGGGCCAGAAGCTATACCCTTGGTTGACCTTACTATATCGCCTTTTGGCCTTAAACGAGAAAAAGAAAAGCCAGTGCCACCCCCTGATTTCTGGATAAGCGCCATTGCTTTCACTGCTTCAAATATTCCTTCCAAACTATCTTCAACTGGCACAACAAAACAAGCACTAAGCTGGCCCATTTCGGTCCCAGCATTCATTAAGGTTGGAGAGTTTGGCAGAAAATCAAGATTGACCATGAGTTCGAAAAACTCCTCATAAGTTTTATCAGGCAAATGTCCAAATTTTTCCTCTGCTCGGGCAACGGCCGAAGCCACTCTTTTAAGCATTTGCTTAGGCGTTTCCTTAATCTTTCCGTTTTCATCGCGCAAAAGATAGCGACGAGCTAAAACTTGAAGGGCATTAACCGAAAGTTTTAAATCATCTTCAACCCCAAATATCTTTTTGGTCTCCCTCAGCTCTTCTCTTTCCTTCCGATAGAGAATGTAAGCTTTCGCCGCTTTCAGTAAGTTGCTCCTTGTAAGCTCAGCTTCAACTAAATCCTGTATATCCTCAACAGCCAAAGGTTGATCAAGCGGTATTTTTTCAATCAGCCTAAGAACCCTCTTGGTTACCGCTTTTGCCCTATCGCCGTTGCCCTCTTTCACCGCTCTTAAAGCTCTAAGAATCGCCCTTTCTATTCGTTGAGGCTCAAAAGGAACCAAGCGACCATTTCTCTTGATTACTTTTCTTTCCATCTTAACCAACCCCAGCTTATTTTCTCATAATTCTCATCTTTTCTCACCTTTTTGCCTTTCTTTACCACCCCAAACTCGTCAAGCTTTTAACTTATAATTAGAAGCGTGGAAAAAAAGTTTGCTGAAATTATCATCAATCTGCCAGCAAAAAACTTACCAGAAACACTAGTATATTCGATACCCGAAGAGCTTAAAGGAGAAGTTAAGCCAGGAGCATTAGTTCTTGTTCCTCTAAAAAATCGACTGGTCACCGGTTTTGTTTGCCGCCTTCAAAAACAGTCTTTCTTGCCCTATCATCAACCGATAAACTCAGTGATAGATAAAGATTTTCTCTCAGAAAAATCCTTTCTTTTAGCTGAATGGATTAGCAACTATTACCTGGAGCCTTACCACCTTGCCCTTCGCCTTTTTCTCCCTCCTGCCAAATTTATTAAAGTTGAAACCTATCTTAGTCTTCCAGAAAAACCTTCTACTAAAAGCAAAGAATACAAA
>CALKMS010000016.1 GCA_938091145.1 uncultured bacterium | reverse complement strand
CAGTTTTACTAATTTTTTTTTTTTGATAATAAAGGGGATTTCGCCGGTTTTAGTCCTTAAGGTAAAATAAGGGCGTGGCAAAGGTATTGGTTGTTGAAGATGAAAAAGATATTGCCGAGGTAATAAAGGTAAGTTTTGAGACTGAAGGTTTTACTGTTCAAAGTGCTTTTGATGGCTTAGAAGCTTTAAAGAAGATTGAATTAAGCCCTCCAGATATAATAATTCTTGACATAATGATGCCCCGGGTTGATGGCTGGGAGGTGCTGTTAAAAATAAAAAGCGAGCCTTCAACTCAGAAGATTCCGGTTATAATTCTCAGCGCTAAGAGCGAAGATGTTTCGAAATTGACGGCTTTTAAGCTTGGAGTTGATGATTATCTGGTCAAACCCTTTAGCCCTCAAGAGTTGGTTGCTCGGGCCAGGTTGGTGCTGGAGCGGAGGCAATTTGGAGCCGAGACAACAGGAAAAATTGAAAAATTGGCGGTTGAAGCCGAAGGCAAAGTGGTTTTTTTAAATCCCTCAGAGATTGTCTTTTTTCACAGCCATGATTTTCAAACTGACATTTACTTGACGGAAAGAGTTTTAGCCACTTCAGCTTCCTTAACTGATTTTGAAATTAAGTTAAGAGGCTGGAAATTTTTTCGCACTCATCGCAGTTATCTAGTAAATTTAGACCGAGTTAAAGAGTTGATTTATCTTCCCAATAGAACCTGTTTGCTGGTGATGGAAGACAGGGAACAAACTCGAGTTCCGGTTAGCCGACGGACGGTAAAAGAGTTAAAAGCAAAGCTGGGAATTGTGGTTTAAGCTACTTCTTTAAAATTTGCCGTGAAAATTTGGTATAAATGCTTCTTTTTCGGTTGAAAAAATTTGATTATTAACCGCCAGTTGCTTGAATTGAACCGTTTAAAAAATTTTTGGTACCACTTTTAAAGGATAATGTGCCACCAGTCAATTTTTGAGTTTATCTACTTTGCTTCTTAAAATGACTCTTTAGAGTTAATTCTTTAGGGAAGCATGAAACAAGGTGTTTAGAAATTCAAGTAAGATTAAATCGAGGTTTAGGCAGGGAGGCGCAGTTTCTAAAGCTGCTTGTTTTTTGTTTTCTTTAGTTTTATTTTTCTTTTTGGTTCAGGTTTTTGCTTATTCTCTGACTTTAGCTTCTATCACCATTGATGCTAACTTTTCTGACTGGCAGCCAGTTCTAAGCGACCCGGATAATGTTATCGAGGATACAGTGGGTGCTAACGACCCGGATTACTATGATACCACTCGAAGTCCGGGAAGTTTTACTAGCGACCGAGATCTGGTAAGAGCCGCTTTTACCTGGGATAGTAATAATTTGTATTTTTATTTCCGCCGTTCTGCAGCGGCTAATCGAGAAATTAACTGGTTGATTTACCTTGACCGCAATAACGATGGGGTTTTAACTTCAACTGACCGAATAATCCGTTTTAAATTTAATGGGATTAGTTATTGGGGAGGCTTTGTGTATGTTTACAATCCTTACAATTCTTCCGGGGACCCCCTCTACGGTGATGGCTGGGACGAGCCAGGAACTGCCGGAACGCAATTAACCGGTGTTTCTCTTTCGGGTGCGGGCGGAGGTGAGGGAGATTTAGAATATGAATGTCGGGTTTCCTGGGCTTCTTTAGAGCTTTCGCCTGGTTCGCCAGTTCGTTTTCACCCGGCAAGCTCTTTAGGAGCTAATCTTCCAGCGCAAGTGCAAGACAATGGCAATGCAGCTTCTAATATTTTAGTGGGGGTTCAAGTCTTTCCTGACAATGTAGGCTCAGCCCCTTCCAACTCGGTTAAAACCTATACTCATCAGGTTCAAAATACTGGCAACACTACTGACACCATTGACCTTACGGCTACATCCAGTCAGGGCTGGCAAGTTGGGATTTACGATGCTTCTGGCGAAACCTCCCTTACTTCAATCACTTTAGCTCCAGGGGAAAGCATTACAATTACCGTAAAAATAACCATTCCTCAGGGAGTTCCCAATGGAACAACGGATGTAACGACGGTCCGAGGTAGTTCTCAAGCTGATCCTACGAAAAGTGACACTGCTCTCAACACCACCGTTGTTGGTGCAGTGGCTATTACGCCAGACAATTTTGGCTCAATGACTACGGGAACCGCAATTTCTTATTCTCACCTGGTTACCAACAACACAGATGTTACCGATACTATAAATCTTTCCGCGGTTTCTTCTCAGGGTTGGAATGTGGTTTTTAAGGATGCGTCTGGTGAGACAACCATTACTTCAGTCACTGTTGGTCCAAACTCTTCAGTTAATATTGTTGCTCAAATAACTGTTCCGACTACTGCCACCATTGGCTCGCAGGATATTACCACTATCAGGGCGACTTCTTCCTCCAACCCTTCTAACTACGATGAAGCAGTGGATACTACAATAGTTAAGAAAAGGGTCTTAATTGACCCGGACAACGAAGGTGCTACTGGAGCTAGAACCTTCATTTATTATTATCACACGGTTATAAATAGCTGGAATGCGACTGATACCATTGACCTAACAGCGACTTCCAGTCAAGGCTGGCAAGTTAGAATTTATGACTCAACAGGAGTGAACCCAGTATCTTCAGTGGCTTTGGGACCCAATGGTGACTCAACTGAAGTAGTGGTAAGAATAACTGTTCCTTCGGGGGTATCTCAAGGAACCATAGATGTTACAACGGTTACGGCTCGCTCTTCTTCCAGTCCGAGTTATTATGACTTGGCTGTTGACCGCACTATTATTCGAGTTCTGGTTACTTACAAAGACGCTGCTCGAACCTCTCCTTCAGCTTTCTTTCGTTTGGGTGACACTATTTATGCTGGTGCTTCTGGCTTAACCCCTGGTATGAGTGTTTATTTTGCCTGGTATGATGCGAGCGCCACTTTAGTCAGGCAAAGCTCAGCCATCACAGTTGATACTGCTGGCAAAGCTTATGACCAGTATACTAGTAGTGGAACTGAAACACCTGGCAACTGGACGCTGGTTTTGTTTAACGCCTCAAATAATCAGGAAATAACTCGAACATACTTTATTGTGTCTTATAAAGCCTCGATAGTTGATTTGACGGCTTCTGATGCTCCTAAATTAAATCAGACAATCTATATCGATACTACCTTGACTAACAGTGGATTAACCACCATTACAGGCTCATCTTTAACCTATCTCATCTGGTGGGATGAGGATGGCAGTGGCACTTTTAATGCTGGCGATACTTATATTGATTCTGATGGCAATCCTTATACCTGGGATGGCACTAGCACTGTTTTTACTCATGAAACGACTGGTGTGGCTGTGAGCCCAAATGGGGGAACCTGGAGCGAGCCTGGTTCGGGCTGGAGAATTTCCAATTTAAACTTTCCTTATCGAGGGACCTATCGAGTTACCTGTACCTGGAAATCTTCAGCTGGTTTTCTGATTGATCAGAAAACCACGACTTTTTATTCAGTACCGATTCTTGGTTGGCCACTTTTTATTTTATTTTCGCTTGGAGCGATTTATTTCTTTTTCCGGCATAGCCCCTGGGCGGCAAGTAATTTTTTGCCTGAGGTTGCAAAATGAAGTCTGCCTGGTTTTTTGTTTGCTTAATTTTTTACGCCCTTTTGGTTTGGGAGCTAAGGAAACGCCGCCTTTGGCTTCCTTACTATACTCTGGCCGTTTTTGGCTTGACTTTTATCCTTGTTTTTTTAGCTCGGGAAACTCATTTTGACACTATATTGAGCTTTTGGGAGATGAACCAATCCAACTTTTTAGCTCGCTGGCTAAAAATTTCTACCAAGGTAGTTGGCTCAGGTTCGATTGCTATTAAGAACACGGACGGCTGGTCGATTCTCTCCATTGGATTAGAATGTTCGGCTTTGCTTGAACTTAGCATTTTTGCTGGATTAATTTTGTTTTATCCCGCTTTTGAGAGGGCTAAAAAGATAACTTTGTTAATTGCTGGTTTGTTGGGTACTTACCTGATTAATCTGCTTCGTATTTTACTGATAATTGCTTTAATAGCGTTCTGCGGGCCAACTTTAATTTTTGTCGCTCACGCTATTATAGGACGCCTATTCTTTTTTACAGCCATTGTCGTCCTTTACTGGTACTTGATTACCTTACCTACTCTTGATTTAGTGGGGGAAGAGGTGAGGGCAAGATGATGGAAACAGGGTTAGCTTTCTTAATTTTCTGGGGGGTCTGGATACTTATACCAATTGTGGTTGATGGAATAGAAACAATTTCTCGCTTGATAATGGTTTTTTTAAGCCGCCGAAAGAAGACAAAAAGAGAGATTTCCGAAGAAGAACTTCCCTATGTTTCGGTGGTGATACCAGCTCATAATGAGGCAATGATTATTGATAGATGCCTTAACTCTTTAAAAATTCAAGACTATCCTCACGATCGATTAGAAGTAATAGTAGTTGATGATGGCAGCACTGATGGAACCCAAGATAGGGTAAGAAACCATATTAACAGCAATAATAAAAACGAAAAGAACGGTAACGATGGCGTCAGGATAAATGGGAGGTTTGTTCCCGTTGGCGACTTTACTGGGGTGGTCAAGCTTTTTTGCCGCCCCCACGGGGGTAAAGCTGAAGCTTTAAACACCGGCATAACTCATGCTCACGGCGATATAATTTTCAATATTGATAGTGATGTCGTTCTGGCTCCTCACGCTATCCGAAAAATGGTGGAAGCTTTTTTAAATGACCCTAAATTGGGAGCAGCGACTGGCAATATTGAAATAAGCCCAGAAATTATTGACGAAAAGGACAAAAATGGGCATTTGATGCTGGACAAGACTGGTGCTCCTATACCCAAACAACTTACGGTTGGGGAAAAGTTTTTAGCTGTTTCGCAGTTTTTTGAGTATTTAAGTGCTTTTTGCTTGGGGAGAGAAGCTCAATCGGCGAGCAATACCCTTTATACACTTTCCGGTGCTTTTTCGGCTTTCCGCCGGGATGTTTTGTTTAAGTCTTCCCTTTACCGCAGCAAAACTGTTTCTGAGGACACTGATCTTACTCTTGATTTGCATCGTCAGCCAGTCCGGATTGGTTATGTGGGTGAAGCTAAAGCTTATTTGGAGCCAGTTATTGAGTGGGATAAACTTTATTCTCAACGCGTGCGTTGGAGCCGCGGACAACTTGAGGTTTGTGGTTATCACCACGATATGTGCGGGAGGCTGGAGTTTGGCTGGCTTGGTTTTTTTGGCATACCTAAAATGCTTACGGTTGATCATACCTTAGCCTTCCCTCGTTTAATTTGGTCTCTACTGCTTCCATTTCTTGTCATTTTTGGTTACTCAAGCCAGATAATTGTTACTGCTCTTATTATAATGTATGGTTTTTACGCTTTTATTGAGTTAATCAACGCTTCAGCTGCTTATTTAGTTTCTGACGGTGACACTCGAGAGCAAATAGAAAAATATTTGCCTTACATTTTTTTGCTCCCTCTTTACCGCTTTATTGTTTTCCATTTTCGGATGTCGGGTTATTTGGTGGTATTACAGGAGCCTCCCAGCTGGAGCGTTCCGGGTCCGGTAAACGGAATTAAAAATGGGGTGAAAAATTTAAAGCACGGATTGAGCAACGGTCTAACTGTCTTTCTAGCCAATCTAAAGCTGGCTTTTGCTTCCGAGGGTGCAGTAAGAGAGGTGGTTGCTTCCATCAGCTTATTTCCAATTAAAGGGTTAATAATTAAAGATTGGGTGAAAGAATGCACAACTTTTTTTCTCGTTCCCCTGGCGCTGGTGGTTCTCTGGAAAGAAGGCGAGTTGAAACTGCCTTTTTTGCCATTCAAATTTTTCCGAATAACTT
>CALKMS010000015.1 GCA_938091145.1 uncultured bacterium | reverse complement strand
TTTAAACTTATCACATAAATGGGAGGAGAGATGAAAAAGCACTATTTGATGACTCCGGGGCCAACACAGGTGCCAGAAGCATCGCTTTTGGCTCAGGCAAGGCCTATTGTTCACCATCGCTCACCTGCTTACACCGAACTTTTGCTGGAAACTCTTGATGGTCTGAAGTACGTTTTCCAAACCAAAAGAGATATTATGCTTTTTGCTTCTTCGGGCACTGGGGCGATGGAGTCAGCAGTTGCTAATCTTTTTTCTCCTGGCGATCGGGTTTTAGTTGCTTCCACTGGTAACTTTGGCGAGCGCTGGATTAAGATTTGCAAAGCTTACCAACTTGATGTCATTGCTATTGAATATGAATGGGGGCAAAGATTAAATCCGGCTGATATTGAATCTTGGCTTAAAAAAGACTCATCAATTAAAGGCGTTTTTATAACTCATGCAGAAACTTCAACGGGAGTAGTAAATGAAGTTAAAAAAGTAGCTGAAATTACATCTAGGTCATCAGCTGTGTTGATTGTTGATGCGGTCTCCGGATTGGGTGCTTGTGAACTTAGGATGGATGAATGGGGAATAGACGTTGTGGTTTCTGGTTCGCAAAAAGCTTTAATGACTCCACCAGGGTTGGCTTTTGCCGCGGTCTCTGAGCGAGCCTGGGAGTTGGTGGAAAGTTCTACTTCTCCTCGATTTTATTTTGACTATCGGGCATACAAGAAGGCATTGGAAAAGCCTTCTCCTCAGAATCCCTACACGCCGGCTATCTGCACTATAATGGCTTTGGGCGAAAGTTTGCGGATGATAAGGGAGGAAGGGATTGAAAATGTTTGGGAGCGCCATCGGATTTTAGCTAAAGCAACTCGTGAAGGAATTAAAGCTCTTGGACTGAAACTTTTTTCTCCCGATGATGAGCTTTGCAATGCGGTGACCGCGGTTAACGTTCCAGAAGGAATTGACGGAGCTACAATTGTTAAAGCGGTCCGAGAGGAACATGGAGTTTGGTTGGCGGGAGGCCAGGGCATTTTAAAAGGAAAAATTTTTCGCATTGGCCATTGCGGTTTTTATTTACCAAGCGATATAATACTTACTTTAGCTTCGCTAGAGAGAAGTTTGCTTAAATTAGGTTTTCAGCTTGAGCCTGGGAGCAGTTTAGTGGCTGCTCAGAAAGTTTTTATTGAGGAAGGTCTGTGAAGGTTTTAGTTACTGAAAAAATTGCCGAAACTGGTTTGGAAAAACTTCGAGCTGCTGGCTTTGAAGTTGACGTCTTTCTTAATCTTTCTCACCAGGAGCTGCTCGAAAAAATTCCTTCTTATGATGCTTTGATTGTTCGTAGTGGAACTAAGGTGACCGCGGAAGTGATTGAGAGAGCTGATAATTTAAAGATAATTGGTCGAGCAGGTATTGGTGTTGACAATATTGATACCGAAGCAGCTACCAAAAAAGGGATAATTGTTGCCAATGCACCGAAAAGCAATATTGTTTCGGCTGCCGAACACACCATTGCCCTTATGCTTGCATTGGCCCGAAATATACCTCAGGCAAATGCTTCGCTGAAATCCTGCCGTTGGGAAAGGTCTAAATTTGAGGGTGTGGAAATTAACGGAAAAACTTTGGGAATTTTAGGGTTTGGTCGGGTTGGTTTTTTAGTTGCTCAGCGGGCTCTTGGTCTGGGCATGCACGTTATAGCTTATGACCCCTATGTGCCTCGAGAAAGGTTCGAGCAGGCGGGAATTGAAAGAAAGGAAAAACTGGAAGATGTATTAAAAGAGGCCGATTTTCTTTCATTGCATCTCCCGAAAACAAAGGAAACTATGGACATTTTGGGAGATAGAGAGTTTGAAATGATGAAAGATGGTGTGAGAATAATAAATACCGCTCGAGGAGGTCTTTTTAAGGAGGAAACGTTAATAAAGTATTTAAAAAACGGCAAAGTTGCCGCTGCAGCTATTGATGTTTTTGAGGAGGAACCTTGCACTCAAAGCCCACTTTTTGAGTTTGAAAATGTTATTGTCACACCTCACTTAGGCGCTTCAACTTTTGAAGCTCAAGATAAGGCAGGTGTGATGATTGCTGAACAGGTAATTGCAGGCTTGAAAGGTGGATTTGTGAGTACGGCGGTAAACATCCCTTCTATTCCACCTGAAGTTTTGGAATCAGTTAGGCCTTATCTCTCTTTAGGTGAGAACCTCGGTAAATTCTTCTCTTTTCTTTTACCTGAGCAACCTTCGGCTATTTCGATTGAATATGCGGGCGAGATTTCTTCACTGGAAACTAAACCCGTCACTCTAGCGATTTTAA
Organism: uncultured bacterium; assembly: GCA_938091145.1. Taxonomy (GTDB): domain Bacteria; phylum Actinomycetota; class Aquicultoria; order SKW223; family CALKMS01; genus CALKMS01. The sequence goes on along the minus strand of CALKMS010000015.1, from coordinate 9,139 downwards.
AGGGGATTTTTGAGGGAGTGGTAGAAGAACCAGTAACTTATGTAAACGCCCTTCATTTAGCAAAGGATCGGGGGATTGAAATTAGAGAAAGCAAAACTTCTAGCAGTAGTGAGTATTTGAATTTGATAACTTTAAAAGTTCCGAGAACTAAAATTTCGGTTTCCGGAACTGTATTGGGCAAAGATAACAAACCCCGTATTGTAAGAATTTACGACTATGATGTTGATCTTGTTCCTTCTAAGTATATGTTGGTTATCCATAACCTCGATCGACCTGGAATGATTGGTGACCTTGGAACATTGCTTGGCTCTAAAAACATAAACATTGCCAGCATGCAGTTTGGCCGAGAAAAACCGGGAGGCGACGCCATCTCTATCCTCGCACTAGATAGCCCCATTGATACCAGTGTCCTTCGGGACATTGAAGGTATCAATGGGGTGTCAAAAGCTATCTTCGTTCAGCTTTAGGTTTTATCTCTAACTCAGTTATAATCTTTATTTAACCTGGAGGTTACAATGAATAATAAGATTTTAATTTTTGATACAACTTTGAGAGATGGTGAGCAGTCACCAGGAATTAGTTTGAATTTTCGAGAGAAACTGGAAATTGCGGAGCAGCTTGCTCGAATGGGCGTCGATGTGATTGAGGCAGGATTTCCGGTGACTTCACCAGGCGATTTTCAGGCAGTAAAAACGATTGCAGAGAAAATAAAAGGTTCAGTTGTTTGTGCGTTGGCTCGAGCGGTAGAAGGTGACATAGATGTTGCCTGGCAAGCAATAAAAGAAGCTGAAAGGCCCCGAATACACACTTTTATTGCCACCTCTGATATTCACATTGAAAGGAAACTTCGAAAAACTCGAGATGAAGTTTTGAAAATGACCGAAGAGGCGGTTAAAAGAGCCAAAAGATACACTCCCGATGTTGAGTTTTCTCCGGAAGATGCCACTCGCTCTGAGTTCGAGTTTCTTTGCAAAGTAATCGAAGTAGCGCTGGAAACGGGAGCAACGACTATAAACATCCCTGATACGGTTGGCTATGCTTTGCCTCTAGAGTTTGGCGAGCTTATCAAAAAACTGGTTGCTAGGTTTCCAGTTTTTGGCAAAGAAGTTGTTTTAAGCGTTCACTGTCATAATGATCTTGGCTTGGCAGTAGCCAATTCAATTGAAGCAGTTATTAACGGAGCCAATCAAGTTGAGTGCACCGTTAATGGTTTGGGAGAGCGAGCTGGAAATGCTGCTTTAGAAGAAGTTGTGATGATTCTGGACACTAGGTATCGGACGATTGGTAAAAGAACCGGGATTAAAACTGAAGAAATAGCTCGCACGAGCCGTTTGGTGAGCACTCTTACTGGGTACCCTGTTCAGCCTAATAAGGCAATTGTGGGGGCCAATGCTTTTGCTCACTCTTCGGGGATTCACACTGATGGAATGCTCAAAGACCGCACAACTTATGAAATTATCGATCCAAAAAAGATTGGTTTATCGGAAAGTCGTTTGATTTTAGGAAAAACATCGGGTCGACATGGTTTAAGACAGAGATTGATTGAGCTTGGGTATAAGTTAAGCCCAGAAGAACTGGATGCCGTCTTTGCTTCGTTTAAAAAACTTGCCGACAGGAAGTCGCAGGTAACCGATGAAGATCTTGAGGCGATTGTTTTTGACGAGCTTTACGCTCGGGGAGGCCGTTACAAGTTAGTAGAGTTTGTCATTCAGTCAGGAACGAACATTAAGCCTCAGGCAAAAGTGGCTTTGAAAACAAACGGAGAAGTGGTTAGGGCAGAAGCAGTTGGCGATGGACCAGTTGATGCAGTTTACAATGCCATTGATAAAATAATTGGTCTTGATACCAAACTGCTTAACTTTTCTATTACAGCTTTGACGGGAGAAAAAGAAGCTATCGGTGAGTCAAACATTCGTCTCGAAATAGGGGGCCGGAAAGTAGGCGGAAGAGGGGTTAGCACTGATATTGTTGAAGCTGCTGCTTTGGCTTATATAAATGCGATTAACCGCTATTTGATGCGGCAGGACGCTGGTTAAAATGGGAATGACCATAACCGAAAAAATTTTGGCAGCTCACGCTGGATTGGATAAAGTTGAACCAGGCGAAATTGTTCAGGTTAGAGTGGATGGATTGTTAGCTAATGATGTTACTGCTCCGGGCGCTATTGAGCAGTTTAGACTGGTTGGGAGCCAAAAAGTTTTTGACCCAGATAGAATTTTTTTGGTGCCTGACCATTTTGCTCCCAATCGGGATATTCCTTCGGCTGAGCAATGTAAGTTGCTACGAGAGTTTGCCTACGAACAGGGAATTACTAATTATTTTGAAGTTGGGCGAATGGGTATTGAACATGCTCTTTTGCCCGAAGAAGGTTTGGTGCTACCTGGAGATTTAATTATTGGCGCCGATTCGCATACCTGCACATATGGTGCATTGGGAGCTTTTTCTACTGGAGTTGGCTCAACTGATTTGGGGGTGGCAATGGCATTGGGTGAGACCTGGCTCAAAGTCCCTTCGTCTATTAAGTTCGTTGTCAATGGCACTTTAAATCCTTGGGTGTTCGGTAAAGACATTATTCTTTACATAATTGGAATGATTGGGGTTGATGGCGCTCTTTATAAAGCAATGGAGTTTGCAGGAGAAGCTATTAGAAATCTCTCTATGGATTCACGCTTCTCCATTACTAATATGGCAATTGAAGCTGGTGGTAAAAGCGGTATAATTGAGCCAGATGAAAAAACGGCAGCCTATGTTGAAGCTCGAGCAAAGCGCCCTTATAAGTTTTATCAAAGTGATCCCGACGCAAACTATGAAAAAGTTCATTCTTTGCAAGCCGAAAAAATAGATTTGCAAGTAGCTTTACCTCATCTTCCATCAAATGTTAGGTCAGTTTACCAGATTAACGATGTTGAATTAGACCAAGTAGTTATTGGTTCTTGCACCAACGGTCGACTTGAAGATTTGAGGGTAGCGGCTGCAATTTTGAATGGCAAGAAAGTTCATCCTAAGGTGCGGCTTCTCGTTTTTCCGGCCACTCAAAAAATTTATTTACAAGCTTTAAAAGAAGGGTTGATTCAAACTCTTGTCGAGTCAGGGGCGGCGGTTAGCACTCCAACTTGTGGCCCTTGTTTGGGAGGACATTCTGGAGTTTTAGCTAAAGGCGAAAGGGCGTTAGCCACAACTAATCGTAACTTTATTGGGCGGATGGGACATTCTGAATCTGAAGTTTATCTTTCTGGTCCAGCAGTGGCAGCCGCTTCAGCTGTTGCTGGCAGGATTGTTCCGCCTGAGGAGGTAGTGCCTCCTGAGAGATGGCGTGATTTTAAAAATAAGCTGGAGGAGTAATGGTTTTTGAAGGTCAGGTTTTAAAGGTTGGTAAAAATATTGATACCGATGTAATAATTCCAGCTCGTTATCTGGTAACTTTTGATCCGCTTGAACTTTCAGTCCACTGCTTTGAGGGGTTGGGTGAAGATTTTCGGGCAAAGCTTAAGCCGGGGTCAATTTTAGTGGCTGAAGAAAATTTTGGTTGTGGCTCTTCTCGTGAGCACGCGCCTATCGCTATCAAGGGTTGTGGCATTTCTTGTGTGATTGCTTCTTCTTTTGCCCGAATTTTTTACCGAAACGCTATAAACATTGGTTTGCCAATCGTTGAGTGTCCGGAGTTTGTAAAAGAAGTTCAGGAAGGAGATAAAGTGGCTGTCTCACTTCTCGAGGGCAAGATAACCAATTTAAAAAGTGGCAAAACTTATCAAGCTAAACCCTTTCCGCCCTTTTTAGTTGAGATTATAAGAGCGGGTGGACTTGTTAATTGGGCTAAAAAAAGACTAAAAAAGGAGGAAAAATGAGCTATCCAATAGCAGTTATCCCGGGTGATGGAATAGGGCCTGAAGTTATTCGTGAAGCTGTTAAAGTTTTGGAGGCGGCAGCATCTCGAGCTGGTTTTAAAATGGATTTTCAATATTACGATTTTGGTGGTGAAAGGTACTTAAGGACAGGCGAGACCCTTCCTGATTCGGCTATTTCTGAACTCAGGAATTTTAAGGCAATATTACTTGGTGCAATCGGTCATCCCGATGTGAAGCCGGGCATTTTAGAAAGAGGGATTCTCTTGAAGTTGAGGTTTGAGCTCGATCAATATATAAACTTACGTCCCGTCAAGCTTTATCCTGGTGTTGAAACACCTTTAAAGAACAAAACTTCTAAAGACATTGATTTTGTAGTGGTGCGAGAAAATACTGAGGGTTTGTATGTCGGAGCAGGTGGCTTTTTAAAAAAAGGAACACCTGAAGAAGTGGCAATTCAAGAAAGCATTAATACCCGTCGAGGGGTAGAGAGATGTGTCAGGTTTGCTTTTGATTTTTGTCGCCAGCGTGATAAGAAGAAAAAGCTTACTCTTTGTGGTAAAACAAACGTTTTAACTTATGCTCATGACTTATGGGAACGAGTCTTTTATGAGGTAGCCAAGGAATATCCCGATATTGAGACCAGTTACGCTCATGTTGATGCCATTTGTATGTGGTTTGTCAAAAATCCTGAATGGTTTGATGTAGTGGTCACTGACAATATGTTTGGAGACATAATTACTGATTTAGGCGCTATTATTCAGGGTGGGATGGGAATTGCTGCTGGCGGAAACATCAATCCTCAGGGGGTATCGATGTTTGAGCCAATCGGGGGATCGGCTCCTAAATATGCAGGGAAAAACGAAATTAACCCTTTGGCTGCTATCTTGGCTGCTCAGATGATGCTTGATTTTATTGGCGAAAAACAGGCAGCTGATTGGATTGAGAAAGCAGTAATTAAAGTAACATCAGAAAAATTAAAAAGTCTGGCAGCTGGAGAGATGGGTTATTCTACTACTGAAGTTGGCGATATGGTTGCTCGATTTACTCAAGAAGTTGGTTGAGTGATTTTTCTTATTTCTTTCGTTAAAATAAAGAACTAATTATCTTGAAGCAAGGAGGAGGAATGCCTATACCTGAGGCAAGGTATATTTGGCTGAATGGAAGGATTGTTCCCTGGAACGAAGCAAAAATTCATATTCTCTCTCACGCTCTTCACTATGGCTCTGGGGTTTTTGAGGGAATAAGAGCTTACAAAACCAAATCAGGCACGGCTGTTTTTCGATTGACGGACCACATTAAAAGACTTTTTCGATCGGCTAAAATTTATAAAATGCCAATTCCTTACACAGTTGAAGAGTTGGTAGATGCCACCAAAGAGCTTATTCGTCAAAATGAACTTGAAAGTTGCTATATTCGCCCAATCGTCTTTCGGGGCTATGGTGAAATGGGCCTTTTTCCTTTAAAGGCTCCGGTTGATGTGGCAATTGCTGTTTGGTCGTGGGGTGCTTATCTTGGCGAAGAGGGAATCAAGCACGGAATAAGAGCGAAGATTTCCTCTTTTCGTCGAATTGACCCCAATGCCTTACCGCCCGCCGCTAAAGCTACTGGTCAATATATAAATTCAATTTTAGCTAAGATTGAAGTTGTTGAAGAGGGCTATGATGAGGCTATTTTGCTTGACACTCGTGGTTTTGTCTCCGAAGGCTCGGGAGAAAACATCTTTGTTGTTCGCGATGGAAAAATTTTTACACCCTCTACTGCTGCTAGCATTTTGGAGGGAATAACTCGTCACTCTGTGATGGTTTTGGCTTCTGATCTGGGATATGAGGTGATTGAGAGAGATTTGGTTCGCTCCGACCTTTACTGGGCTGATGAAGTGTTTTTTACGGGAACAGCTGCTGAGATAGTTCCTATCAGGGAAATTGATGGTCGTGAAATTGGCGATCCCGGCCCGATAACCCGCCAGCTTCAAAATGCTTTCTATTCTGTCATTAAGGGTGAAGATCCGAGGTATCAGAACTGGCTAGAATATGTCTGATAATCCCGAAACCGGCCAAAAAGTATTTCTTTACGATACGACACTTAGAGATGGGGCTCAGCGAGAAGGCATTTCTTTTACTCTTTCTGATAAACTGAAAATTACTGAAGAACTTGACAAACTTGGGGTTGACTTCATTGAGGGCGGCTGGCCTTATTCCAATCCTAAGGATGCGGATTATTTCAAGAAGGTTAAAAAGCTTCGGCTTAATCGAGCAAAAATTGTGGCGTTTGGTTCAACTCGTCGGAAGGGAGTTAAACCTCAAGATGACGAGAATTTAAAATCCTTAATCGAGGCCGAGACTGAATATGTTTGTATTTTTGGTAAAAGCTGGGACGTTCATGTAACCAGCGTTTTGGTAACTACTTTGGAAGAGAACTTAAAAATGATTTCTGAATCTGTCTCTTACTTGAAAAGCCAAGGAAAGAAGGTAATTTTTGATGCTGAGCATTTTTTTGATGGTTACAAAAAAAATCCGGACTATGCAGTGAAAACTATTATTTCGGCTCAGAATGCTGGAGCTGACTGGATAGTGCTCGCCGATACTAATGGCGGCACTTTGCCTGAGGAGTTAAAAAGGATTATTTCTAATGTCAAGCCTTATCTTTCGGTTCCCTTTGGCATTCATGCTCACAACGATAGCGATTGTGCGGTAGCTAATTCTCTGCTAGCTGTTGAACTTGGAGCTCGCCAGGTGCAAGGGACGATAAATGGTTACGGGGAGCGCTGCGGAAATGCCAACCTATGCTCAATAATTCCAGCCTTGGAATTAAAAATGGGTTATCGATGTTTGCCTGAGGGCAATCTTTCACTTTTGACTGAAGTTTCCCATTTTGTGGCTGAAGTTTCCAATATTCCACCTGACTTTCACCAGCCTTATGTTGGCCAGAGTGCTTTTGCTCACAAAGGCGGTGTTCATATTAGTGCAGTATTAAAACACAAAAAGGCTTATGAACACATTGAACCGGAAAAGGTAGGAAATACCTCGCGCCTTCTGGTTTCTGAACTTTCTGGGGTGAAAAGCTTGATTGAAAAGGCCAAAGAGACAACAGGAATCGATCTTTCTGACCAAATCGAGAAGGCAAAAATCCTCCTTAAGAAACTTAAAGAAAAAGAGAAGCAAGGTTATCTTTATGAGATAGCTGATGGTTCTTTTGGTTTATTTATTTTGCGAAACCTCGGGCGCTATCGGCCTTTATTTGAGCTCGAATCTTATGAGGTAACTATTAATCGCTGGCGAAGTGGCCGTTTTCAAGCGGAAGCTATTGTTAAGCTAATTGTTAATCGGGAGCGAAAGGTGGAAATTGGCGAAGGTAATGGTCCGGTTAACGCTCTTGATAGAGCTTTAAGAAAAGCTTTAGAGCCATTATTTCCTGCATTGATCAACATTTCTCTCTCTGACTACCGGGTACGAGTTTTTGGTCAGGAGAAAGGAACACAAGCCAGAACTCGAGTTTTCATGGAGTTTACTTCAGGCCAGAAAAGCTGGGGCACGGTTGGTATTTCTGAAAATATTATCGAAGCCAGCTGGCAAGCTTTAGTTGAAGGTTATGAATACGGCTTGCTGATCACTTAAAGGGCGATGGTAATTTGCCGATTTGCTTTCCGAAATAAAGTGCATTTTGGCGTTTTGAACCATAACAACCAGGTTTTGATCATCGAGAATCCTTTTAAAGTCAATGGAGAAGTTGTTGAGTTAAATCACCCTCCTCTTGACTTGTCTGAAGTTCGGCTTTTAGCTCCGACAGTTCCTTCAAAGATTGTAGCTGTTGGGTTGAACTATTTTGACCATGCGAAAGAGCTGAACATGGAAGTACCAGATGAGCCTATTATTTTTTTAAAGCCCCCAACTTCTGTGATTGGACCAGAAGAAAAAATCGTTCTTCCTTCGCAGTCTCAAAGGGTTGATTACGAAGCCGAACTGGCAATAGTAATTGGCAAAGAAGCAAGATTTGTACCAATTGAGAAAGCCAGGGATTATATCTTGGGATATACTTGCTCAAATGATGTGACCGCCCGCGACCTTCAAGAAAAGGATATTCAATGGACAAGAGCTAAATCATTTGATACTTTCGCTCCTCTCGGACCTTGGATAGTCACGGACATAGAACCAGATAATTTAAAAATTGAACTTTTTTTAAATAGCGAGTTGAGGCAGTCTTCAAGCAGTCATAATTTAATTTTTGACTCCTACCAACTTGTTTCCTTTATTTCGGAAATAATGAAACTCAATCCGGGTGATGTAATTATGACTGGCACCCCGCCAGGAGTTGGTGCGTTGAAGCCAGGCGATGTAGTTGAAGTTAAAATCGAAAAAATAGGAGTTTTGAAAAACTACGTGACTAATTCTTTTTCAGTTCAGGAGATTGGCGATTGAATTGGCATATTAATTTGTTGTTTTGGCAAGCAACGCATTCAACTTGCAAAGTAGTGTGGACGATTCCAAACTCATTTGATAGAACTTTCTCTACTTCCCTTATAAGTTGATCGGTTTTACTAATCAACTGGTCATTCAAAAGCAAGTGGGCGCTCAATGCATGAAGCCCTGAGCTTATCGTCCAAATGTGGAGATCGTGGAGGTCTAAAATGCCGGGTATTTCTTTGACACGGGAAATTAGTTTGTCTACTTCGATATTTTTAGGAGTGGATTCGATCAGAATGTTAACTGATTCCACTGTGACTTGATAAGCCGAGAAAAAGATTGCTAAAGCAATTATTAAACTGAGCAAAGGGTCTATTAAATAATACCCAGTGAAGTAAATGATTATTCCGCCAATAATTATTCCCAGAGAGGAAAAAGTATCTCCTAAAACATGAAGCAAAGCACTTTTTAAATTTAGAGTTTTTCCATGCCTCAGAAAGTAGATTGCTGTGACATTAGCCATTAAACCAATTAAGGCAACCAAAAGCATTCCCTTTTCGTTGATGTTTGGGGGGTTTAAAATGCGGAGGTAAGCTTCCTTTAAGACAAATAAGCAAACAACACCTAAAGTTATACCATTAACAAGGGAGGCCAAAATTTCCATTCGATATAAACCAAATGTCCTTTTCTTGGTCGCTGGCTTTAAAGCCATTTTTAGGGCAAAAAAACTTGTCAGCAGAGAAAAGAAATCAACAAGCATATGACCAGCATCAGCAATTAAAGCTAAACTACGAGTGAGCACCCCGCCAATTACTTCAATTAAAAGAAAAGTGCCTGTAATAAAAAGAGCAAGTCTTAAGTTTTTGCTTTCGGCAAGCCTGAGTTCTAAATGGT
>CALKMS010000014.1 GCA_938091145.1 uncultured bacterium | reverse complement strand
GCCTCGGCCACAGGATATTCAGGGATAAGAGGGTGACTATGCATGCCTTCCTCGTTTCAAGAGAGTTTTTATACTCGGCGTAAGCCCTTTCTACTTCAAGTAAAGCCAAATCCTTTAATAACTTTAATCTTTCTTCAACTGGCAAATCAGGAAAAATAACCCCATTGAGACCAACAGCCCAAGCTTGAAAAGCAAATTTTTTAAACCCAAACCGATAAACGGGGTTAAGATATGACATTAAAACCAGCGGGGTGTTTACGCCTTTTTCTCTCAACTTTAAAACAAAACGTAAAATGTTTTTCATTTTGGGTTGATTCCTTAAAGCAACTTCTGAAGCTTCTTGAATGGTCGTACCATCAGCCAAAGGATCAGAAAAGGGGAAACCGATTTCAACCACGTCTGTTTCTTTTGCTAAAAAGCTAATGACTTTTTCCGAAGTCGGAATGCTTGGGTAACCATAAACAAAATAACTTATCAAAGCAGCGCGATTTTCGCTTTTGGCTCTGGCAAATGCTTTCTCAATTTCTCTCATGATTCGAAGGTCTCCTTAACCCTTTAGATACCACCGTTAAAATCAGAAGGCGGCAAAATACCGTAATCAAGAACAACTCCGACGTCTTTATCTCCCCGACCTGAGAGATTAATTATGACAATTGAATCATCTTTGAGTTTTCTTTTTAACCAGAAAAGTGAGGCAACAGCATGAGCACTCTCTAGAGCCGGTATTATACCTTCAGTTCGGGAAAGACACAGGAAACCCCGAGAAAGAGCAGATTTATCATCAACGCTTACATACTCAACCCTACCTTGTTCCTTTAAAAAAGCGTGTTCAGGTCCGACACCCGGATAGTCAAGGCCTGCTGAAATGGAATAAGTATTCTTGACCTGACCATCCTCATCCTGTAAAAATTTAGTAAAAGCCCCGTGCAGAACTCCATTTTTCCCTTTTGCCAAAGAAGCACTGTGTTTTCCAGTATTTAAACCTTCACCAGCTGCTTCCACGCCTATCAGTCTAACTTCGGCGTCATTCAGAAATGGATAAAAGATTCCCATCGCATTGCTCCCACCGCCAACACAAGCAACAATGTAATCTGGCAGTTTACCTTCTTTTTTGATAATTTGTTTTTTAGTTTCCTTGCCAATTACTGATTGGAAGTCTCTCACTATCATTGGATAGGGATGTGGACCTACAGTTGAACCGAGAAGATAATAACTGTCTTGAAAATTAGCTATCCAATCACGCATTGCTTCGTTTATGGCATCCTTTAAAGTTCGACTTCCTTTCTTAACCGCAACAACTTCAGCTCCTAAAAGCTTCATCTTTGAGTAGTTAATATGCTGGCGCTCTACGTCTTCAGCTCCCATATAGATACAACACTCAAGACCTAAAAGGGCACAAGCCGTGGCTGTAGCCAATCCGTGCTGACCGGCTCCAGTCTCAGCAATCACTCTTCTTTTGCCCATCCTTAACGCCAGCAGAGCTTGGCCTAATGCATTGTTAATTTTATGAGCGCCAGTGTGAAGTAAATCTTCTCTTTTCAAATATACTTTGATATTCTTAAAACCCAACTGTTGAGAAAAATTCCTAGCAAAATAAAGAGGAGTTGGTCGACCAGCATATTCCCTCAAATAATAATTAAGCTCCTGCCAGAACAATTTGTCACGCTTATACTCCCGGTAGGCTTCTTCCAACTCTTTTAAGGCAGGAATTAAAATTTCCGGAGCGTATCGGCCACCAAAACGGCCAAAATGCCCTTTCTTATTGGGAAGTGTTCTTCTTTTCATTAAAAGCCCCTCTATCCGCAAAAGCTAAATTTGCCCTCTTGATGAATTTTCTCAACTTTATCTTATCTTTCACCCCGGGAGAGGCCTCAACACCACTAGAAACATCAACAGCATCAACGCCAGTAGTTAAAATGGCCTGATAAACATTTTCAGCGTTTAAACCCCCAGCCAGAATTGCCGGTAAACTAAATCGCTTCTTTTTTAAGAGTTCCCAATTGAATTTCTGACCGCTCCCACCATAATACTTAGGAGAATAACTGTCAAATAAAAGATAGTCAGCCGAAGGCAAACAATCGAGCTTGGGAAAACTCTCACCGACTCTGAAAGCAAAAATTCGCAACAATTTGCCTTTAGGAACCAGCTGGGGTCTATATACCTGAATGCCAGTCAAACCAATTTGATGTGCTATTCTTTCCGCTTCTTCCACGTCAAAATCGACAAAAACACCGATTTTTTCCCCTTCGGCGGGCAGCTTTTTAACAATAGCTTCAGCTTGCTTAAAAGTCAAAAAACGGGGGCTTGGCGGATAAAAAACAAAGCCCAAAGCCCCCGCTCCCAATTCTAAAGCTTCGAGAGCATCTCGAAGTCGAGTGAGGCCGCAAACTTTGATTTTAAACCTCAAATCATTGGTAGGTGCGATAACGATTCCTCCACTTTTTCTTTTGGATATTCGTAGTCCTCCAGTTTGCCGGCTAAATAAGATTCATAGGCACTCAAGTCAAAATAGCCATGCCCGCTAAGATTAAAGAGAATGACTTTTTGCTCTCCGCTTTCCCGAGCTTTAATTGCTTCATCAATTGCTGCCCTAATAGCATGAGCTGACTCTGGAGCTGGAATTATCCCTTCGGTCCTGGCAAAAATCAAAGCAGCTTCAAAAACGGGGTTTTGATGATAAGCGACAGCTTCAATTAAACCTTCGTCGTAAAGAAGACACACTAGTGGAGCATCACCATGATAACGCAATCCACCAGCGTGAATCGGTGCAGGGATAAAGTCATGACCTAAGGTATACATTTTAAGAAGAGGAGTTAATTTAGCAGTGTCGCCAAAATCATAGGTGTAAACTCCCTTTGTTAAAGTTGGACAGGCCATGGGTTCGACGGCTACCACCTTAGGGTTTGCCTTCTTAGTTAACTTGTCGTGCAAGAAAGGAAAACTCAAGCCAGCTAGATTGCTTCCACCACCAATACAACCAATAACAATATCAGGATAGTCGCCAGCTAACTCCATCTGCTTTTTACACTCGAGTCCAATTACCGTTTGATGAAGCAAAACATGGTTTAGAACACTCCCTAAAGAATAGTTTGTGTCGTCACGAGTTGCAGCATCCTCAACTGCTTCGCTAATAGCGATACCAAGACTTCCTGGAGAGTTAGGGTCTGAACTTAAAATTGAACGACCCGCCTGAGTATCTTCACTTGGACTCGCAACCACTTTTGCTCCCCATGCTTCCATCATGATCCGCCTATATGGTTTTTGATTGTAACTTGCTTTGACCATATATACTTTGCACTCGAGTTTCATTAACTGACAAGCGAAAGCTAGTGCACTCCCCCACTGCCCCGCTCCAGTTTCAGTGGTTAGCCTTTTAATCCCTTCTTTCTTGTTGTAGTAAGCTTGAGCAATAGCCGTGTTCGGCTTATGACTTCCTGGCGGACTCCATCCCTCATATTTATAGTAAATTCTAGCGGGAGTTTGAAGATGTTTCTCAAGGCTAATCGCTCGAAAAAGAGGAGTTGGGCGATAAAGTTTGTAAATTTCTCTTACTTCCGCCGGGATTTCAATATATCTTTCAGAACTCACTTCTTGCTGAATTAAAGCCATGGGAAAAATTGCCGCCAAATCATCCGGCTTAACTGGCCGCTTTTCCACAGGATGAAGCGGTGGCTCAAGTGGCTTCGGTAAATCGGGAATGATATTATACCACGCTTCCGGTATTTCTTTATCACTTAACATAAACTTCCTCTCCATCAGATGCACCTCCTTTTAATTTTTTAACTCTTTAAGCTTAGATTTTAAATCAGGGGCTCTCATTAAAGCTTCACCAACCAGGACAGCGTCAAAACCTGCTTCTTTTAACTTCTGGGCATCATCACCTCCTTTCACTCCACTTTCAGCCACCCGACAGACTCCTTTCGGCAAAAGGGAAATCAGTCTCAAAGAATGCTCCAAATTGACTTCAAACGTCTCTAGGTTGCGATTGTTAATTCCAATTATCTCGGCCCCCGAGTCAAGAGCTATCTCGATCTCCCTCGGGCTTGAAGTTTCAACGAGCACTTCCAAGCCAACGCTTTTGGAAAGATTAAGCAAATCTTTTAACTCTTTGGAGCTTAAAATCCGGCAAATCAGCTACAAGGGAAACGACAAGGAGATCCCGAAAGTATGCGATCAAACTCC
>CALKMS010000013.1 GCA_938091145.1 uncultured bacterium | reverse complement strand
AGTTGAGATTGTTTCAATCGGGACTGAAATTGTTCTGGGTCGAACACCCAACACTAACCAGACTTTTCTTGCCCATCAGCTTTTGCTAAATGGCTTTTATCCCCGATGGTCAACGGTGGTTAGAGATGACAAAAAAGAAATAAGCAAAGCAATTAAAAAAGCTTTGAGTCGGGCTGATTTGGTTGTTTTGACTGGTGGTTTAGGTTCAACCCCTGATGACTTAACCCGTGAAGTGATTTCTGAAACGTTTAGCTTGCCTCTCGAGCTTAACTCTCGGGCTGAAAAGTTAATTCGTCGAAAATTAAAAGAAGCTAGCAAGGAAAGGCTTGAATTTGTTTTGAAACAAGCGCAGGCTATTGAAGGCAGCCAGCTTTTTTTCTCGTCCTCTGGCACTGCCCCTGGTTTCTTATTGCGTCTTAAAGGCAAAGTGTTAGTGGCGCTTCCAGGTGTTCCTAATGAGACCCGAGAAATTTTTTTAAAAATATTACCTCAACTTAAGAAAATTTTTAGCATCCGGGCTTCTCTTGGTTATAAAGTGATAAGAACTTATGGACTCACGGAAGCAGAGGTGTGGGAAAGAATTCGCTTGTTGACTACGGATTTTGACCAGGCCGAAATAGGATATTTACCGGTTTTTGGGGGGGTAGACATTGAGGTGATAGCGAAAGATAAAAAAAGCTGCCTCATTTTGTTTAATAAGATAAGGGAGTTTCTTGAGCCTTTTGTCTATGGGGAGGACGATCAGGAACTTTATCAGGTAGTTGGTAAGATCTTAAAAGAAAAGGGTCTTACTATGGCAGTTGCTGAATCTTGCACAGCTGGACTTTTAGCGGCTGAGATTACCAAACAACCTGGAAGCTCAGATTATTTTTTGGGTGGAGTTTTAACTTATAGTAATGAAGCAAAAAAAAGCCTTTTAAAAGTTAAGAAGCAAACTTTGATCCAGCACGGTGCTGTAAGCGAGGAATGTGCTCGAGAAATGGCGGAGAATGTTCGCAAAATTTTTCGATCTGATATTGGGCTTTCTATAACTGGAATAGCTGGGCCAGCAGGAGGAAGCAATGAAAAGCCAGTTGGACTCGTTTATCTTGGGCTCTCCACCAAAAAGGGAACTCGAGTTTGGAAAAGGAATTTTTCAGGCAGTCGAGCAGAAATAAGGCGACGAGCGGTTTTAGAAATTTTAAATTTATCGAGACTTTATTTAAAGGAATGGTGAAATGCCCCGTCTTTTTATTGCTATCGACTTGCCTGAAGAACTAAAACAAAAATTTGGTACCATTAAAAAAAGATTTGACCTTCCGCAAGCTCGATGGGTAAAAGAGGAGAATCTTCATCTAACTTTAAAATTTTTGGGAGATGTTGAAAAGGAAAAAATAAAAAAGATCAATTTTACTTTAGAAAAATTAACTCGGAACTTTCCGGTCTTTTCTCTTCGAACGGCAGAGTTTGGCGCATTTCCCAACCTTAATAAAGCACGTGTTCTTTGGGTTGATGTGAAAGAGGGAAAAGAAACCGTTCAAAAATTAGCTGCCTTGATTGAAAATAAACTTTCGAAAATAGGTTTCGAAAAAGAAAAGAGAAGTTTTGAGCCTCACATTACTTTAGCTCGCCTGAAGAAGCCTGTCCCAGTTTCATTCTGGCCTTCAATAGATTGGAGCTACTCTTTTGAAGTCAACCAGGTTATTTTGTTTGAAAGTTTTTTGAAGCCCACCGGCCCAATCTACACACCACTTAATGCTTTTCCCTTGAAAAAGTAGGGTGATTTTCGTTTAAATTGCTTCTGGTTAAAAAATATGCTTTTTTCACTCTTCTTATTTTGGGTAATCGGAGATTACGGTGGGGTAAACAGCAGGAATATTTTGAGATAGCTTTTTAATCGACTTTTTTAAATTATTTTTTCAACGTTGGCTTACAAAAAAGAAATTTAGTCTGCAACAATGTTTCAGGCAATATCACAGTAAATCTAAAATAATTAGGGATTAACTTGTCTTTAAAGCCAGCAATTGCCCGCCTTTTAGTATTAGCTTTTAGTACTAGAATAATTATTGCAAAAGTCAAAGGGTGGTTTCTTGGCAACTTCTCCAATAACTTTAAAGCTACAAATAAAGGTCACTTCTTAATATTTCGTTTTTTGAGGAATCTTTTTTTAATTTTTGATCTTTTGAAATAATAAGGCTCACTTTACTAAAAAAGATGTGAAAAAGTGTTTATTTGATGCCATCATTTGTCTCTTTTAGCCCAAATAATTTAAGGTATAAACTTAAATTTTTTTGTGGTCTATGAGTTTTACTTTCCACATATTTTTGGTATTTCTCTATAGTTGAGCAATAATATCTGTAATAATCTGAGGTTCATTCTGTCAGCAAACGAAAAGCGTAGAAAAAGCTATTTCTCTAAATTTGCTATCGAATGTTATGGAAATAAGGTACCTCTTTTAATAACCTTTAGGTGAAAATAGTTCACGCCATAAAGCTTCAAAATAAGGCATGCCTAGATTAAAAACTAACCTTGAATCAATCTTAATCGTTTAAATCGTTGATTTGTTTAAGTTAATTCGGTTTAAATTTTAATTGGAAAGTTATTTTTGTCGCAGAGGTGTTTTATTATAAATAAGAGAGAAATCAAAAGGGAGGGGTTTGGTTTGGATAGAGAAAAAATGCTGGAAGTGGCAAAAGAGCAGATTGAGCGCAAGTATGGTAAAGGCGCTATAATGAAGCTTGGTGAGCGGCCAGCTGTTACTGACCTTGGGGTAATTCCCACTGGGAGCTTAGCTCTCGATGTAGCTTTGGGAGTTGGCGGTGTGCCTCGCGGTAGGATCATTGAGATTTTTGGCCCTGAGGCTTCAGGCAAAACCACTCTTGCTCTCCAAATCATTGCTGAGGCTCAAGCTCAGGGTGGGGTAGCGGCTTTTATCGATGCTGAACATGCCCTCGATCCAATTTATGCGCAAAAAATCGGAGTTGATGTGGATAATCTTTTAGTTTCCCAACCTGACACCGGCGAACAAGCTCTTGAAATTACTGAAACCTTGGTCCGGAGCGGAGCTGTTGATATTGTGGTAATTGATTCAGTAGCGGCTTTAGTTCCTCGAGCCGAAATTGAAGGGGAGATGGGAGATTCTCAAGTTGGTCTTCAAGCAAGGCTTATGTCTCAAGCATTAAGAAAGCTTGCTGGAGCTATAAGCAAATCCCAAACCTGTTGCATCTTTATAAACCAATTGCGGGAAAAAATCGGCATTATGTTTGGCAATCCTGAAGTGACACCAGGAGGTAGGGCTTTAAAGTTTTGGGCAAGTGTTCGCATTGATGTTCGAAAAGTTCAATCTCTTAAACAGGGAACAGAAGAGATTGGTAGTCGGGTAAGAGCTAAAGTGGTAAAGAACAAAGTGGCTCCGCCTTTTAAAATAGCTGAGTTTGACATCCTTTTCGGACAAGGCATTTCTCGTGAAGGCTCAATTATTGATTTAGGAGTAGACACAGGTGTTATAACTAAGAGTGGCTCTTGGTTTGCCTTCGGTGAAACGCGCTTAGGCCAGGGAAAAGAATCGGCACGTGACTATTTAAAAGAAAATTTTAAAATTGCCCGAGAGATTGAAGACAAAATTCGGGAAACATTGGGTTTGAAGAGTTAGAATTTAAATTGGAGGAAGAAAGAGCACATAGTTTAGCTATAAAATATTTGTCACGCTTCAATGTTACTCGAAAAAAACTGGTCGATTATCTTGAAAGAAAAGGTTTTAAGAGAGCATTAGCCATTAAAGTGGCTTCGCGGCTTGAAAAACAAGGTTTTTTAGATGATTTTGATTATGCTCGGGCTTATATTAGACGGAAAAAGGAAAAATTCGGCTCTTTCCGACTACAAAAAGAGCTTTTAAGAAAAGGAGTTCCCTTTCAAGTAGTTGATAGAGCAATCAGTGAATTGGATGAAGAAGAAGAAAAAAAAGCTCTGAAGCAAATTGCCTCAGACTATTTAAAAAAGAATTTAGGTTTGGAAGGAAAAAGATTAAAAAGGAAATTAGCCAGTTTCTTAACCAGGAGAGGTTTTTGCCAGGAAATGGTTTTAGCGGTGCTGAGAGAAGTTTTGGGGGATGACGAATCTTTTTTTTCTGAAAAATGACCTGTTGACAGAGCAACTATAAAGTCTTATCTTGTTTATTTAGAAGATTTTTTAAAAAGTGAAGTTCGGCAAGGCTAAAACCGAAAGGTTTTTAGATAAATTAAAAATGAATAAAGTCCGGATTGCCGAGCTTTGCTTGGCAATTTTTTATTTTGATGAAGTTTTGTCAATTGGAGTCTAGGCTTTTGGGCTCTCGGTTTTGAAAGGAGGACAAGTAAAATGTGGTTGTTACCAGCAATAACAATTCTAATTTCTTTGGTACTTGGCTTGGTGGGCGGTTTCTACTTGCGGAAGTTTTACCTTGAAAGCAAACTTGAAGGAGCAAAGGAAGATGCTCGGAAAATCATTGAGGAAGCTAAACGAGAAGCAGAAAACCTAAAAAAAGAAGCGGTTCTCAAGTCTAAAGAAGAAATATACAGTTTAAAACAGGAGGCAGAAAAGGAAATCAAAGAGAGGCGCTTGGAGCTCCAGAAGCTCGAAGAGAGACTTCTCTCAAGAGAAGAGACTTTAGATCGTAAAGCTCAAAGCCTTGAAGACAAAGAAAAACATGTAAATCAATTGAAAGAAGAATATTTGGAAAAGCAGAGAAACTTGGAGGAACTAATTGCTCAAGAAGAGACTTTGCTTTCTAAGATATCTGGTTTAAGCAAGGAACAAGCAAAAGAACTTTTTTTTAGAAAAATTGAAGAGGAAGCGCAAGTTGAAGCTGTAAAATTAAGAAAAAAAATTATTGATCAAGCTAAAGAAGAGGCTGACGAAAAAGCTCGTCATATCTTATCGATGGCAATTCAAAGGTGTGCCGCTGACCATGTTGTTGAGACTACTGTCTCGGTTGTAGCTTTGCCAAGCGATGATATTAAAGGAAGAATTATTGGTCGCGAAGGCCGAAATATTCGCACTTTTGAAAACCTAACCGGCGTTAATTTGATAATTGATGACACACCAGAGGCAGTTACTCTTTCTAGTTTTGATCCAGTCAGGAGAGAAATTGCTCGTCGCTGCCTAGAAAAGTTAATTGTCGATGGAAGGATTCATCCTGCTCAAATTGAAAAGCTTTACGAGAAGGCTAAAGCCGAGGTTGAAGCCGAAATAAGAAAAGCTGGCGAGCAAGCTCTTTTTGAGCTCTCAATAACAGGTGTCCATAGCGAATTGGCAAAAGCTTTGGGGCGTTTGAAGTACCGAACTAGTTATGGACAGAATGTTCTTCAACACTCGATTGAAGTGGCAAATCTGGCTGGTGTAATGGCAGCTGAAATCGGGGCTGATGTCAAACTGGCAAAAAGAGCAGGCCTTCTTCATGACATTGGTAAAGCCATCGATCAGGAAGTTGAAGGCCCCCATACAATAATTGGCGCAGAATTGGCAATGAGACTGAGGGAATCTCCTGCCGTTTGTAATGCAATAAGAGCTCACCATGAGGAAGTAGAACCAGAAACCGTTGAGGCGGTGCTAGTCCAGGCTGCAGATGCCGTCTCGGCCACGCGGCCGGGTGCTCGAAGGGAAACACTTGAAAGTTATATCAGGAGGCTGGAGAAACTTGAAGAGCTAGCTCATAACTTTGAGGGTGTAGAAAAGTGCTATGCTATTCAAGCCGGAAGAGAAATCAGAGTAATGGTTAAACCAACGGAGGTTGACGATGAGAAATCAAATGTTTTAGCTTTTCAGCTAGCAAGAAAAATCGAAGAAGAACTGGATTACCCTGGCCAGATTAAAGTGATGGTGATTAGGGAACACAGAGCTGTCGAGTACGCAAAGTAACTTAAATAAACAGGACAAGTAGTTATGTGGAGAAGAGTTTTTCTGAAAAAAACTTCCTCAGCTTTCATTATTTTTTATAAGTATCTTTCTTGCTTTATTTTTTTGAAATTAGCTGATGTATAATAAATAAGATGAAAGGCAAAACTAAAGATATTGATTTCGTTGTTGATTCCTGTGAGGACCTGCCTCGAATTGAAGAAGATTTAGGTTTTGGCTATGTTCGCCTTTTGGTTGACGAAGCTGAACGAAGACAAGCTAAACATGACATCAGAACGGTTGAAGATGTTTTAATTGAGCTTTTAAGAAATGCGCGTGACGCTCAATCAAAACACATTCTGGTTGCTGTTTCAACTTTCGAGGATTCTTTGAGAAGAATTTTAGTTATTGATGATGGACAGGGTATTCCATTGGGGCTACATGAAAAAGTTTTTGATTCAAGAGTCACCTCTCGCCTTTACAATCTAATTGAAGATGATTACGGTGTTCATGGCCGAGGGATGGCTCTCTATGCGGTTAAAGAGCGCTCAAAAGAAGCGATGATAACTGCCTCAGAAGAGGGAAAGGGAACGGCAGTTTATGTGGAGATTGATTTAAATGAACTTCCCCAACGGAAGGATCAGTCAACCTGGCCTAAAATTGTGTGTCGAAAAGGGTTTTATGAAATTACTCAAGGACCCCATAACATTTTACGAACTTTAGTCGAGTTTTATCTTCGGCATCCCAGTTTAGAAATCTTTGTTGGGTCACCCGCGGAAGTGGTCGCTACTTTGAGATTTTTGATCGATCAAGGTTTTTTTGTGGAAACAGTTTTCGAGCCATTAGGTGGAGCAAATAATGCTGCCGAACTTCAGAAAATCGCTGAAAGCTTTAGGCTTAATATTTCCTTAAGAAACGCCTACCGTATTTTAAAAGGGGAGGTTGCGCCAGTTCATTCAGTTAGAGAGATGGTAGATTTACTGGCTGAGCGTAAGCGCCCTAGTTTGAAACCCTTGATCCACCTCTCGGACTTAAAATCATTGGAAAAGAAGATTAAAAAAATCATTTCTGAACTAGGACAAAAGTACTTTTTGAGTCCTGTTGAACTAAAAGTTACTCATCGGGGCAAAAAACTAAACATTAGTGTTACTTTTGAGGAAATTGATAACCTTTGAAATTTTGGTAAAATTGTAATTAGAATAAAGTTAAGTAGTACGAAATTGTAAAAGAAATAGCATTAGGAGGAACAAGGGATGGAAGTGATTAGAGTATCGTCAAAGTCTAATCCAACTTCGGTGGCAGGTGCTTTGGCGGGCATTATTAAAGAAAAAGGTGGAGTGGAAATTCAAACTATTGGTGCGGGGGCCCTGAATCAGGCGATAAAGGCTATTGCTATAGCCCGGGGTTATGTTGCTCCTATCGGTTATGATTTGGTCTGCATTCCCGCTTTTAAAGATGTGGAAATTGACGGGGAGCATCGCACAGCTATTCGTTTACTGCTGCAAACGCGCTAACTGAATGTTTGTAGACTTTCATATTCACACTACTGCCTCAGATGGAGTTCTTTCTCCTGCCGAGGCTGTTGAGAGGGCCTGGAGGAACCAGATCAGCTACTTAAGTTTGACCGATCATGATTCAATTGATGGAGTAGCGGAGGCTATAAAAGTTGGGAAAGAATTTGGGGCAAAGGTAATTCCGGGGATTGAACTTTCAACTGTTTTTAATCAGCGTGACGTTCATATTCTTGGTTACGGATTTGATTTTCAACATCCTTTAATTATTAAAAAGCTGAATAACTTTCGACAAAAACGAGAACAAAGAATGAGGGAGATGGTGAAAAAAGCGGCCGACGCGGGGGTTCCGATCGAGTATGAAGAAGTGGTTGAGCTGGCTAAAAGCGGGAGTTTGGGTCGAGCACATCTGGCGCGCCTTTTGGTTGAGAAAAAGGTAGTTGAAAGCGTTAACGAGGCTTTTCAGGTTTATTTAGGACGAGGGAAACCTTTTTTTGTTGAAAAAGAAGAAATCAGCCCTGAAGACGCCATTGATTTGATTAATCGAGTTGATGGTATCCCAGTTTTAGCGCATCCTGGCATTACAAATCTTGATTCAGAGATTGATAACCTTATTGATAGTGGCTTGAAGGGCCTTGAGGCATACTATTCTGATCACACTCCGGAGCAAACTCTTTACTATCTTGATTTGGCAAGACGGAAAAACCTTTTAGTAACGGCGGGTTCTGATGCTCATAATGTTCCAGGTTACGGCGCCCAGATTGGTTCCTTTAAAATAGAGGCCGAAAAAGTAAAACCTTTTTTATCTGTGGTTTTGTACAAAATTTAGCTATTTTTAATAACTTTTTTAATCTGGTTTTTTGTTTATTTTGACTCCCTCACTTTCAAGAATCTTCAGGATAAAATAGTTTTAAACCGGTTTGTTTTTTGTTACAATTTTGTTGAAGGTATTTCAAGGGGGCTTGAAGCGATGAGAAGGATTAAGTTTTTATTTTCGATTCTTCCGGTTTTGCTTTTCCTGGTTGGTTGCTCATCTGGCGATATTCAGCCTGAACAGCCCGTTGGACCTTCAGAAAAAATGCCAGCTGGTGAACAACCCGCCACTGAGGATACGGTCAGGGCGGAGCTTGAAGCAATTCAAAAAGAAGTTGATTCTGGAAAACAAACCTGGAGGCTTGATCCGATTGCAGTTACTAAAGAAATTGTCAGCGGCGATAGCTATAAAGTGATTTCCAATGATAATGTAAAGTCTGCTGTGGTTGAAGTGCGTCAAGGTAAAAAAGTGTTTCGAGTATATTTAACGAAACCAGTTCGTCAGGATAAAAAAGGGATTTGGTTTGTTGAAAACGTTAAAGAAATCGAGTAACTTTTTTGCATTAGAGAGGTTTCTGGGAAATTTTATCAATCTGGTTATATTAGGAAGGTTTGATTTTTCTTTCTGATACTTCCCACTTATAATATTCTTTCGATGAAAACTTTCTACATTAAAACTTTTGGCTGTCAAATGAACAAACATGATTCAGAAAGATTGACGGGCTTGTTGTTAGCAAGGGGCTTTGCTCTTTCTTCTCCTGAAAACGCTGAAATTTTGATATTCAATACTTGTAGCGTTCGTCGTTCAGCTGAGGAGAAATTTGTTGGGGTTCTGACTTATTGGCGGAAGAAAAGAGCAAATGAAAAAGTTTTAATCGGAGTTGGAGGGTGCACCGCTCAAAAAGAAGGGGAAAAATTGATTGAAATGCTGCCAGGTATTGATTTCGTTTTTGGGCCTAATGATTTATCCAGAGTACCTGAGCTCATTAACAATTGTTTGCAAGGCCAACGGCCTCAAATTAGCATAGAAGGAAAAAGCGGTGTTGAGCTTTTCTCTTTGCCTCGGCATCGAGAAGAGAAGTTTAAAGCCTGGCTTAGCATCTCAAGCGGCTGTGACAACTTCTGTGCTTACTGCATTGTTCCCTATGTTCGAGGCAGAGAAAAAAGTCGTTCCATAGAAGAAATCGTTACTGAAGCCTATCAACTAGTAAAAGACGGCGTGGTTGAGATAACCTTGCTGGGGCAAAATGTTAATTCTTATGGTAAAGATCTGTATGGCCAGCCTCGTTTTGGCGAAATTCTACAAGCTGTTGAAAGAGTGCCGGGCCTAAAAAGATTGAGATTTACCACCTCTCATCCTCGTGACTTTAGTTTCGACCTAATCGATATTGTGAAAAATTCTTCGGTTATTTGTCCTCATTTTCATTTACCTTTGCAATCTGGTTCAGACAGAGTTTTGAAATTAATGAATCGGGGTTACACTCAAAAGGATTATCTGGAGTTAACGCAAAAAATTCGAGAAGAAATACCTGAAGCTTCAATAACCACCGATATAATTGTCGGTTTCCCAGGGGAAAAAGAAGAAGATTTTAAAGAAACGCTTAAGGTGGTTGAGACAGTTCAGTTTGATCAAGCTTTTACTTTTCTTTATTCTCCGCGCGAAGGGACAAAAGCAGCAGAAATGGAAGATCCTATTCCACAAGAGGAAAAAAAAGAGTGGTTTTTGGAGCTAGTAAGCTTAACTAAAAAAACTGCTTTGGAAAGAAACAAGCTTTTAATTGGCAAAGTATTGCCGGTTTTAATTGATGGGGAAAGCAAAAAAGGACAGATCTCCGGAAGGACAGCTACTAATAAAGTGGTTAACATAGTTGATGATAATTTTTTAGAGGGATGCCGAGGCAAAATTTTTGAGGTTAAAATAACTGCCGCCTTTCCGTATCATTTAAAAGGAAAAATTGTTTTTGATTAAGCTTAAAAACTCTAACCTTCCAGTCATTGCCATCGTCGGCCCGACCTCAGTTGGAAAGTCAGCTTTAGCTTTTTCTTTGGCCTTAAAAATTAAGGCTGAAATAGTTTCCGTGGATTCGATGCAAATTTATAAGGAGATGGATATCGGCACTGACAAGCCACCCAAAGAAATTAGAGAAATAATTCCCCATCATATGATTGACGTCATCACCCCTGACCAAAACTTTTCAGTAGCAGAGTTTCAGAAGAAGGCTCGCCAGTCAATTGAAGCCATAAAAAGGCAGGGGAAAAACGTTATTCTTGTTGGCGGCTCAGGTTTATATTTTCGAGCTGTGGTCGATCCATTAAGCTTTCCTCGCGGTTTTTTAGACTCACCATTAAGAAGAAAACTTGAGAAGGAAGCTAGAGATAAGGGCCCTGAGTATCTTTACCGCTTGCTTTTAAATAAAGATCCGGAGGCTGCTTCCTATCTTCCTCCAGCTGACACTCGGAGAATAATCAGAGCTTTGGAAATAATAGAACGAGAAAACATTCTCTACTCTGATTTGAGAAAAAGATGGCGGCGCTACGAATCAATTTATGACCTCAAGGTGATCGGTCTTAATCGGCCAAGAGAAGAGTTGTACCAGAAAATTGAAGAAAGAGTGGATTCAATGGTAGAAAGAGGGTTGCTAGACGAAGTTAAAAGACTTTTAGGAAAGTATCGCTTGGCAACCACTCCTTCACAGGCATTAGGATACAAGGAGTTAATATCTTATCTGAATGGTGATTTGAGTTTTGAAGCGGCAGTCAATTTAATTAAAAAAAGAACCCGACATTTCGCTAAAAGACAACTGGTCTGGTTTAAGGCTGACCCACGGGTTAACTGGGTTGATGTCAGTAGTTTTAGAAATACAGAAGAGCTTGTGAGTCATTGCCTGTCTTTAATTTGAAGCAAAACAGATTAAAAGAGTGGCCGTAGTGGATGTTCTTTAATTGTTGGATATTATAGAATATTTTT
>CALKMS010000012.1 GCA_938091145.1 uncultured bacterium | reverse complement strand
TTAATTTTTGAGTTAAAACCAGAAAACAGAGAAAAAATGAAAAAGCAAATTATCACCTTTCTTTTCGAGTGAAAAGACGACACAGGCTAATCAACCTTGCTTGCTCAAAGTTTTGTGTATTTAATAATTTGGCGACGAAAATTGATTGAAAATAGCCTTAAGCTGGTATATCAATCAAGTAGCCTTTTTTCGCCTTCAATTTTTTTAATGTCGGTTATATCCTGAGTGACTTCAAGACAGCCTAAGTAGTTTCCATCTGAGTCCCGAACAGGAAAATACCGAATGTAAATTAAGCGTTGGTTTAAATTAATCCAGAACTCAGCTACATCGCGTTTTCCATTTTTGAAGTCTTCAAGTATCTGGTTAACAACATGAACGCTTTTTTCTGGATGGCAGTTTTGGACTTTCCTACCCAGCACGGCTTTGGTCCGAACAAAAATGCGCTCTTTAGTCTGGCTGAAGTACCTTACTTCGTCATTTTTATCAACAAAAGTAATGTCTATTGGCAAAGAGTTGAGAAGCGTTTCCAGTTCATGAACGGTAAAAGAGCCAGTTTCAAACTGTATCTCATTGGCGACAACTGCTCTGGCTTCAACTTCTTCCGCTTCAGTGAGTCTGGTTGCTTCTTCAGGAGTAAAGCAACAGTACCCAATTTCGTTAAACTCAATCTTAATCTTTTTCCATTCATCCTCATTTAATAATCGAAGGGAGGCTGGAAACAAAACATTATTTTCCTTATCAAAATGAGAGGATAACATTTGCTGGAGTTCTTCAGCTTTAGATCCAAGTTTTTCAAAAAAAGCACTAAAAGCCAGCTGAGATCGATTTTCGTAAACTTGATAGATTTCTTTTTTAATTCCTCTAATAAGGTCATGCTCCATCCACATTGCTTTTGGCGGGCCGGTTAAGCCATGTTTTTCAATGTAAGGAAATAAAACATTTTCCTCCCTCAAGTAATGACTTTCTGAGTCCTTAAAGTGTTGAAGAAGGTGTTCTAAATTTTTTAACTTTTCACTTCGGTTTTCTAGGTCCTTTTCAGTGAGTTCGGCAATAATAGCTTTAAATTTTTTGCCAAATTGCAAAAGCAGTTTATGTTCTTCCATTAAGATGTAGATTGGATGCCCTGCCTCAAGCCGACTGGCGAAGTTTTCTTGATCAAACATTTTGCCTCCTTTAAAAATTTTCCTTTCTTAAATTTACCACAAAGCCTAGCTTCTGACATCAAACAATGCGCGAAGTGCAAAACAGGATCTTATGAAAAAAAGTCGATATCGTGTAGATTTTGTTTTGGGTTTTTAATTTTTACCCATCTAAATAGATTTTTAAATATCAAATAAAGAGCAAAGAAGAGCAAAAATGCTTTGAATTTAGTTAACAATTCCATTTTTAGACTTTTTTAATAGGCTGAATGAGTGGTAGTTTGAATTTGTTACACTAAATTGAATTCTTAAGTTTTTTCTAAAATATTTAGGCGAAATTGCTCAGTAATGCTTCAAAAGGAAAAATTGTGGTAAAATATAGTTGTTGACAATTGAATATTGGCGGGAGCTCCTTCTTGGGGGCTGAGAGGTCTGACGAAAATCAGACGACCGCTTGAACCTGATCTGGGTAATGCCAGCGAAGGGAAGGTTTAGAAAAAATAAGCCACCACTTTGCTGGTGGCTTTTGTTTTTTAAAGGAGCATAGAGTTATAAAGAAATTTTTCAAATTTTTGGAGGAGGGCGATGTTAGATAAAATAGCCGAGGATTTAGAAAAAATCAGGGATGCTAAGCCTTTAGTTCATCATCTGACCAATTATGTGGTAATGAATGAAACGGCTAATACTACTTTAGCAATTGGAGCTTTGCCAGTGATGGCTCATGCTCAAGAAGAAGTTGAAGAAATGGTTAGCCTGGCTGACGCTCTGGTTTTAAACATTGGGACGCTTGAGCCCTACTGGATAGAGTCAATGATTTTGGCTGCAAAAAAGGCAAATGAGTTGGGTGTTCCAGTGATTCTTGATCCGGTTGGGGCTGGAGCTACCCGGCTGCGGACCGAGACCGCTAAGAGAATTTTAAATGAGGTTAAAATCTCAGTGGTGAGGGGAAATGCCGGAGAAATTTCGATTTTAGGCGGGTTTGGGGGAAAGGTTAAAGGTGTCGAATCTGAAGAGGCAGGCGGAGAAGTTAAAGAAGTAGCCCACAATTTTTCTTCTGAGTATGGGTTAGTAACGGCGATAACTGGCAAGGTTGATATTGTTACTGATGGTAACCGCCTGTACCAAGTTGAAAACGGCCACGAAATGCTTTCTCGCATTACCGGAACAGGCTGTATGGCTACAACAGTGATTGCTTCGTTTTTAGGAGTGGAAAAGGATTATTTAATAGCGGCTATAGGCGGATTGGTAACTTTTGGTATTGCTGGCGAAAAGGCAGCTAAAGGAAACGAGGGCAAACCGGGTAGCTTTCAGGTAGCTCTTTTTGATTCTTTAGCCAACTTGTCCTCTAATAACATTATAGAGATGGGGAGAGTGACCGAAGCTTGATTGACTATAGTCTCTATGTTATTACAGCTGAGGTTAAAGAAAAAAGGCGTTCGCATCTGGATGTAGCTCGAGCGGCTTTAGAAGGAGGAGCAACAGTTATCCAGTTTCGAGAAAAGAACTATTCAACGCGCCAGCTTTTTCAAGTGGCTTTAAAGTTGAGAGATTTAACTGCCGACTATGGAAAGCCTTTAATTGTCAACGATCGCGTCGATATTGCTTTAGCGGTGGAGGCTGATGGTGTTCACTTGGGTTGTGAGGATTTGCCTTTTGAGGTAGTTAATAAGTTTAACGATGAATTGAAAGTCATAGGCCTTTCTGTCCGAAGCTTAAAAGAGGCTAAAGATTTTAACAGGTTTGGCTGTTCTTATTTTGGGGCTGGACCCATTTTCCCCACTCTATCTAAAACAGACGCATCTGTACCTTTTGGGCTATTTGAACTTAAAAAAATTGTTGCGCTGAGCAGTAAACCAGTGGTAGGAATTGGTGGGATTAACCAGAATAATGTTGAAGAGGTTTTAAAATGCGGAGTGGCAGGAATTGCCTTGATTTCTGCTATAGCTTATGCTGAGGATATGGTTAAAGCAACAGCCTTTTTTAAAGAGAAAATTGATTTTTTCAAAAATTTTTTTATGGAGACAAAAAATGAGTTGGATTAAAAAAATTGAAGAACCTTTCCGGCAAAAACTTTTGGAAAAAATTGCTATTAGCGAAGGGATATCAAAGGAGTATCTTATTGAAGGTTTGCTTGCAGGTAAGATAGTGA
>CALKMS010000011.1 GCA_938091145.1 uncultured bacterium | reverse complement strand
CGTGCTGGAGGAATAGAACCTTTCCTACACCTGATTAGAAAATTGCTTAGGATTGAAGTTAAACACACCGCTAGCCATCTTGGGCAATGATTGCCAATCACAATTACTTCGGCTCGCAATGACAAAAGGAAAGTGTCGTCGCTCGCAATGACTTTTCTGGGTGTCATTGCGAGGGTGCGCAAGCACCCGAAGCAATCTCAGGGATTGCCACGCCTCCGTTTCACTTCGGCTCGCAATGACTTTTCTGGGTGTCATTGCGAGGGTGCGTAAGCACCCGAAGCAATCTCAGGGATTGCCACGCTCGCCTTACGGCTCGCTCGCAATGACCAAATAAAGGCGTTTTCGCTCACAATGACAAAAAAGAGGTGTTTGCTCAGGCTCGCAATGACAAAAAATAGGTTTTCGCTTTAGGTTGATGATAAAAAAAGTTTTCGCTACATTGTTTGATTCTGACTATTTTCAATTGACTAAAAATTATTTTTTGAGTTAGAATGCATTTTGAATTGGATAAAGAGGAAAAATGAATCTAGGAGGGGAAATGATAGCAGCCATTAACCAGTGGGCAGATGTGATTTTTTTTAGTCTTTACCTCGTAGTGGTAGTTGCGCTTTTTGGTGGGCATTTGCTTGGCAATATTCTGACCGGTCGGTTTTATAAGCGATTTTTTCTTTGGCAATGGCCACTTCATGAAGAAATTATCCCTCCCGCTCCTAAAATTATGCACGCTGTTCACGTTATCTGCATGATTTTGTTGGCTTTTTCAGGGTTTTTAATTAGATTTCCTGTTATGGATAGAACTCCTTATCGGTACATTCACTATGTTGCCATGTATGTAGTAGGAATTAACTTTGTAGCGCGTGTTTACTACGCTTTCATTCGAGACAAAAAAGAATTTGTTTTAACTTTACAGGACATAAAGGCAATTCCTGCTACAGTGATGTACTACGCTTTTATGGCCTCTGACAAACCGCATCTTGCCAAGTATAATCCAATGCAGAAGTTGACTTATGGTGTAATGTTTCCGGTTTTAATGGTTTTACAGGGATACACTGGCCTTTCTCTGGTCTGGCCAAAAATCTTTCTTTTTTGGGCTCAACCATTAGTGGGCTTTTCTGGAGCAGTAGCTTACGCTAGGATTGGTCACTATATAATTGCCTGGCTATTTATCATTTTAACTACTGTCCACGTCTATTTGGCATCGACTGAAGGTTTTAATGCTTTGCTTGACTTTTTTGGCGTTGTGCCCGCTGAGCATGTATCTCATGGTGAAGGTCATGAAAAGCACAGTGGAGAAAGCTACAGTGGTCATGGCGAAGAAATTCATCATAAACCGTCACCTCATTTACCAGTCGAAGAAGGCTCACCTTATCCTCCAACTAAACCAACTGGGTCTGATTTTGACTGGAAAGGGGGAGAAAATATTTGAAAGTAGTTACAATAAAAATAACCCATTTTACCATCCTCCTCTTATTAGTGTTGGTTGGCTTTTTGGTTGTTGCTTTTAAGATTGGAGTTTTCCCTTCGCCTCCCGTGGTGCCAGAAAAAAAAGAAATAACGAAAAAAGAGCTCAAAGAGTTAACCCGCGGAGTGGTCAAAACAAAAGAGGGGACGACAGTTTATTATCAGCGCCAGCTTGGCTGTTTAGTTTGTCATTCTGATCCGAAACTAAAGCGGTTGGTTGGAACGAAAACCATTTCCTTTTATGTTAATCCTGCTGAAATCCTTTCTTCTGTTCACAACTCAATAGCTTGTACGGATTGCCACCTTGACTTTACTTATCAGGCTCACCCTTACGAAACTAAGCAGAATTACCGTAAGACCGCTGGACTTTCTTGTATCCGATGCAAAGATCACGAAAAGCAATACAAGGCTTATTTACCCAGCCGACATGCGGAGTTAGCTTTAGGTAATGATCCAAAGGGTGGGGCAACTTGTGGTGATTGCCATGGCTCTCATGGAATTAAAAGCTTAAAAAAAGACAAAGCTTATCGAAAAAAATTTTTCTTTTCAGCCAAGGAGGTTTGCGGCAAAGAAGGATGCCATTTAACTGAATATTACAATTATAATGACTACTATCACGGTCGTGCTTACAAGACTAAAGCCCTTGACTCACCGGCTTGCTGGGATTGTCATGGCTACCACACTATTTTGCCAAAAAAAGTTTCTTCTTCGACTATTTCTGAACGCAACTTGCCAAAGACGTGTGCTCGTTGTCATCCTGATGCTTCTCCTTCTATAGCCGGTTATGCTCCTTTGATTCACCAGCCGACCAAGGGCCTTCCAATTATAAGCGGGTTGCAAAGGTTTATGGCTGGTCTTTCCAGAAAAGCACCTGAACCAATTTCTTCTGGGTTAAAGGGTGCTGGTGGATTGGTTAAAAGGATAGTTCAGTTTTTCTTTCCGCCATCGCTTAGACCAAAAGAAAAATAGCAATGTTTAAGAAGAAGGTTGCTTTTCTTCTCTTATTTACTATTTTGCTTGTGATGATCAATTTAAATTTTGTTTTTGCTCGGGAGGTTGTTTTTGATTTTAAGTCGATTTTTAGCATGGGTGAGGTTACCATTTCCAATTGTTATCCCTGTCATATAAATCTTGACCGTAAAATTGATAAAGACCCCAAGTTTCAACACTCAACTCACATTGAAAGAGGAGTAGTTTGTTCAAGCTGCCATCCCAATTATCCCCATCGAGGCGATAAAACCGAAATGGTTTCAGCAGAAAGCTGTCTGGTTTGCCATTTTATTTACGACCGACAAGGTAACAAGAAAATAAGCAACTGCTCTACTTGCCACAACCAAAAGATCGCTTCTAAAAAGCCACCCTCATCTCATTTTCGGTTTAATGTTAGTCAAAACATTCTTTTTCAGTCTTACTTTGAGCCAAGCAAAATGGCAGTGAAGAAAATAACTGAGATTGAGGTCTCTTTGCCAATTACCATGGCTGATTGCTACCCCTGCCATATCAATCTTGACGCTACTCCAAAAACCAATCCACGCTTTCTTCATCTGACGCACCTGGAAAGAGGAGCAGTTTGTGCTCAGTGCCATCAAGACTTTCCTCACCAGGGTGAAAAAACCAGATCAATTCCAGCGACTGGCTGTTTAAATTGTCATTTCAAATACACTTCTTTTGGAAAATATATTTCTGGCTGTTCGCTTTGCCATCCCCCAGCTTATCTTAACAAAAAAGCTCCTTATTCTCACTTTTTTAATCCTCCAAAATCTTCTTTAGGTTCTTTAAAGTCGTCTTCTTTTGTTGAGGATAGTCAGAAGCTCTTAGATGGAGAAAAGAAGGGTAAATTACCTTTTAAAATAAAGCTTTCAGACAGTGTTTCGTTTGGGGAATGTTTGCCTTGCCATCAAGATATTGATAATCAAAAACCGGCAGGCATAATTTTTTCTCACTGGCCCCACTTTAAACAAGGCTTTTCTTGTTATATCTGTCATTTGAAACACCCTCATGCTGAAGGAGGCGTCAAAAGAGTTGAAATGGGGATTTGCTCGAGCTGTCACAGTGCCAAGCATGGCGCTCAGGGGAAAATTGCCTCGGAGCGATGTAACTTATGCCACAGCCGAACTTATCGTTACCAGGCCCCAAAATACCATACACCTTCATTTAATAAAAAACTTCATGGACAGGTGGCCAAAACCGATTTAGACACTTGTTCTTCTTGTCATCCTCAGTGGACTTGCGAAAGTTGCCATTTGAGAAAAGCTGTGGTTCCACCAGACCATCGGGACCGATTAAAGTGGAGAAGAGAACATGGGAAAGACAACTATGCACTTTCTTCTTGTTACGCTTGTCATTCGCAAACTAAGTTTTGCAATCGTTGCCATCATGTTGTGATGCCTCATCCAGTTGCTTGGCTTGGTTTTCACAAAGAAGAGGGGAAAAATTTTGGTTACATTTGCCGCAATTGCCATCAAGAGGAGTTAAGCAAATTAGAAAGCAGTTGCCAGGAGTGTCATCATTTAAAAGTTACCGGTGGATTGCTCGACAAAAAAGGATGTGTAAAGTGTCATCCCCCTTTCAAAAAGAAGTTAGCTGAACTTTTTTATTCAAGGGGATTAATGGTTCATCGAGCCCATTTTGATATGACTCAGACTGAACCTTTTGAGTGTTTCGAGTGTCATGGCCGAACTTATCCTAAAGGTCAAGGCTGTTTCAGCTTTGAACTTTGCAAGGAATGCCATGGGAAAAGACGTCTGGGCAAGTTAGTGGCTCGCTATGAAGTTGATAACGGAGAGTTATGTAGCCGCTGCCATGTTAGCGGAACCCCTACACGACGGCTAATTTTCACCCCTTAAGACGGGCCAAAACAGTGCACAATTGAATGAAAATCTCATTTTGCTTGCTTTTCGGCTTTCTATGACACAAGGTGTAAAATCCAACCCTGGCCTCCCTTTAAAAAGAAAAGAGAAAATGAGGCGCTTTGAAATAGGGAAGAGAAGAATTTTCCTTTTAAGATAAATTTTTCAATTTGTTACCCCTTGTTTATAAGTTTTTTGCCTTCCCTTTTATTTATGAGGGTGATTTGATTAGGGGGATTAAAAAGGTTGTTGTTGCAAGCCTCGCTTTTTGTGGGTAAGCAATTACAGAGTTTGTTTTGAAAAAAAGAAGGGTTTAGTTTTTTGGAAAGGTAAAAGGGAAGGCTTGGTTTATTGGCTATAGGAGGCGATAAAAAGAGAAATTGTGGTTTATTGTTGAAAATTAAATAAAATAAGGTTAAGCTTTTTAAAATTTACCAAAGGAGTTGGGTTTTGCAGTTTTTAGAAAGCGAAGCAAATTTAAATAAACTAATCAAGTTAGTTGTGGTTCTTATAGTCACGGTAGCTATTGCTTTTGCTGGCGTTTACCTTTATTATCTTTACCAACTCAAAGAGACCTCTCCGGTTAGTATCGGAATAAAGCAGTTAGAGCAAGCGGTTAGACAAAATCCTTTGGATGTTAATGCGCGCTTTAATTTGGGACGCGGGTATCTCGCTCTTGGGCGTTATGACGAGGCAATTGCCCAGTTAAAAGAAGGTTTGAAAATCGATGCTGAACATCAGGGGTGTCTAGTTTATTTGGGCTTGGCTTATTTGAAGAAAAAGAACGATGCTGAAGCTCGCAAGTATTTTAAAAGGGAGATAAGGCTTTACGAGAGAGCTGGTTTTGCTCGTGAAAACAAATGGTTGGAAGAAGCTTATTATCAGATGGCTTATTTATCTTGGAAGAAAAAAGACTACAAAGAGGCTTTGCGTTACATTACGAAAGCTTTAGCTATTGGCCGGGCTAACTCAGACAATTACTTCTTTTTAGGGCGGATTCATTATGATAGCCGAAATTATTCGGCTGCAATTACCGCTTTTCGACAGGCGACTTTATTGGATCCGAAGTATGCTGATGCTCACTTCGGAATGGCGAAAGCTTTGGAAAAAGATGGGCAGCTGGGGGAGGCGGTTTGGGAGTACAACTTGACCTTAAAGTATGCACCTGGAGTAGAAAAAGTTGTCAAAAAAAAGGATCAGCTTTTAAAGTTATTAGAAGAAAAAGTTAGAAAGAAGCAGGATGAGAAGAACTGTTTTGAGCTTGGCGTGGCTTATCTTGGTTTGGAAAGGTATAAGGAAGCCACTCAGCAGCTTTTATTAGCAACAAAGTTTAATCCGAAAAATGCGCGAGCTTTTTATTTTCTTGGGATGGCTTACGAACTCCAAGGTAAGAAAAAAGAAGCAAAAGAAAGTTATCAGCAGGCGGCAAAGATAGACCCAAAGAATGTGCTTGGACCAGCAGCTTTAAAAAGAATGAATATGGGGATGAGCATTGAAGAAGCAGTAGCTAATGGGATCCGAGTTAAATAATGATCTTGGGGTAGACTGATTTTGTCTGATGGAGAGTTTCAGCTCCCATTTTTCTATCGTAATTATATTGGTGATTAGTTAAGTTGAGTCTGAAAAGGAAAGTTAGTTAGAAGTGGAAAACGAAAAAGAAAAAATCGAAGAAAAACATTTAAAGTTTGAGCGTTTGCTTGAAGCTGAACGTCGTAAAAAGCGTAAGCAGCTAATACTTGTCATTCTTTTGATTTTGCTCATCCTGCTTTTGAGCTACTTTATTTATTTTCTCAGACGTCGGGAAGCACCTTTACCGACAGTTGAGATTGGCCGAAGAAAAGCGATAGCTCCGCCCAATTTTCTTTTTTATTTTAATGGCACGCCCCGCACCAAACCAATGAATCGCCCCCAGGATGTTAAGGTTCACCCCGCTACTGGAAATGTTTATGTAACCGATTTAGGTAATCATCGAGTGGCTGTTTTTGATTCGCGGGGAAATTTTCTTTTTGATTTTAATAAAGCGGGGAAGACCACGCTTAAATACCCTCATTACCTTGCTTTTGATTCTCAAGGCCGCGTTTGGGTATCTGATAAGGGTCCGCCAGAAAAGCTTTATATTTTTGAAGCCACTGGTAAGTTTGTTGGGGAGTTTTTGCCCGAAGGAAAACGCTGGAAGTGGCAGCCGGAAGGGATTTTTTTCGACGAAAAAGGCTTGCTTTATGTAACTGATATTCAGCTTAATCATCAGCTTTTGATTTTTGATCCTAAAACGGGCAAACTATTGCTTCGCGTTGGAAAGGTTGGGCAGGCGCTTCAGTCACGGACCTTCCCCGGTTTTTTTGCTTTTCCTAATTCGGTGGTGGCTGTTAACAACAAAATTTTTGTTACCGATAGTAACAATCGCCGAGTTCAGGTCTTTGACCAGAAAACAGGAAAGTTTCTTTTTTTGATTTTAACTGGCGGTATTCCGCGAGGAATTGATGTTGGCTATAAGGGCCGAATTCATATTGTTGATGCTATGGGTCACAATGTAATGGTTTATACTCAAAATGGCAAACCCCTTTTGACCTTTGGTATGCTTGGCGCTGATCTCGGGCAGATGTTTCATCCTAACGGGATTGACTGCGATGGTCGTTATATATATGTTGCTGACACTTGGAACCATCGAGTTGATGTTTGGGCTTGGCCTCTGGA
The DNA here is from genome assembly GCA_938091145.1 of uncultured bacterium. Classification (GTDB taxonomy): domain Bacteria; phylum Actinomycetota; class Aquicultoria; order SKW223; family CALKMS01; genus CALKMS01. The sequence goes on along the minus strand of CALKMS010000011.1, from coordinate 10,588 downwards.
AGCACCCTTGCCGAAGCCGAAGAAGTATATTCCTTGTCTCCCTATTCTTTTGTTGCCACTTTTGTTATTGCTCTGGTGGAGCTGGCGAAAGAAGTACGTGGCCAAAGAGGACTTTTTGGCTCGGGTGATTGCTGATGGTCGCTTGAAGTCTTTACACGAGAAAATGAAGAAAGTTTATGTGACGCCGAGTTTGTATGAAAAGGTTAAAGATTATTATGAAAAGGATTTTCCTGCTGAGAGAGTACTTAGGCCGGGTAAATATAACGAGAGCTTTGCCCAAAAGATAAAGGAGGTTTATGAGGTTGATGAGGAAACTGCCATCACTCTGGCGATTGCTCGCCGGGGAGCCAGAAGACCGCTACTTTTGGTTGAGGAAGAAAAAATTAGGCAGATTGCTGATAGGCTTCACATTTATAATATGGACTATGAAGAATTTTTGGTGACTTTTGGTCTGGAGAAAGCCGAAAAACTGAAGGAAAAAGGGTAATTGGTAAAATTTTACTCAAAAGTCTTAATTCATTTCTTTATTGAGCAAGGAAATAAAAATTTTTAAAAAGGAAAATTTTATTAGATTCCTTTTATTTAGGGCAGAAACCTTTAGGTGTTGTAGGTATCTTTAATTAATGCAGGCAACTTGAATTTTTCAAGAAATTCTTTAGTTACAGGAAGCAAAACAAATTGAGGCGAAGCACTCTCTTTGTTAACTGCTGGGATTAATTTACTCCTTTCTGCGGTGGTTGCTAGAAATAACGATTTTTCAATCTTTTTTTCAATACCTTTTTATAATGAGGGAGAAAACGAAAAAGCCGATAAACGAGGGGTAACAGTTGAAAAATTCATCCCAAAGAGGAATTTTTTTCTCTTTTAAGGGTAGTTGGGAGGGATTTGGTCATTTTAACAAGCGAAAGTTTCCTGTCATATTCAACAAGCAATAATGCGAAATTACCTTGGACCTGTCGAAGGTGGGCTTACAATTATTTAAATAGAAATAGCAAAAGAAATCTTATCTGCGGTAATAGGACAAAAGAGAAAAAATTATGAGAATTTTTTCAAAAAAACTTGACAAAAAAAAACTGAAGAGTTAAAAAGGAAATTGCTTTTTTAGCATATTTTGAAGGATAAGGAGGAAAAAATTTTTTTAAAAATTTTTCAAAAAGGGTATTGACAAAGAAGTAAAGCTTTGTTAGAGTTGAGTAAGTATCAGTTGATACAAATTGAAATGACTGATGAGGTGGGGTTTACTTCAATAAGTAACATAGATTACAAGGAGGTGATGGAAAAGAAAAAATTTTTCCAGTCTTTTAATGTTTTCTGAAAGGGGGGAAAGAAGTGCGAATTACCCGAAGGCAATTCATAAAGTTTATAAGTGCCACGGCAGCAGCAATGGGTTTGAACCAGCTAGAGCTGGAAAAGGTGGCTGAGGTTTTAGCTAAACCTTCGGCTTTAGGTACGTTGCCCGTCCTTTGGATACAAAATCAGGTGTGCGGGGGTTGTATTACTGCTTTTGCTGGTGTTTTCGCTGGTGAGGTTGATTATACTGACATAAACGGTGACAATATTTATGACACCACTGGTTTGGTTCAAGCCAAAGCCTTAAACTCACCTGGTTACACTGCCGGAAGCAACGCTTCAAGTTCAACTGTCGACGATGTTTTGCTTGATGTTATTGACCTGAAGTTTATGAATGTAATAATGGGTCCTGCAGGCGAGTTAGCAGCTTCAATTCTCGATTATTATGAGAACACGGCTGCTGGCGGTAGCTTTGTGGTAATCATTGACGGTACTATTCCTAGCGAAGATAAATATTGCGGGCTCGGTTATGTAGCGGGACAGGAAATTGCTTCGCCTTCCAATGTCGAGGCAATTGCTAAAAAAGCGGCTCTGGTTATCGCTTATGGGACTTGTGCTTCATTCGGTGGTGTCCCAGCTGCAATGAACCGCAAATACGATGCTGTTAGCGGACGGTATGAAGGTGGGATGACCACAACTGCGGCTTTTGCTGGACCGGTTCCCGATGATTGGGCAGCAAATAGTTACAACCTTTTACAGAAAGTTGTTCGCATTCCGACCTGTCCGGGCCATCCAGAGGCTTTGCTTCTAACGGTGGTTGATGCTCTGGAAGCACTGGGTTCGGCTTATGGCGGCCGTTTGCCATCGGGACATCCTTGGAAGCCCACTGTTGCCGAGCTGGTAGCCAACATTGATTCGCTTGGCCGCCCAAAGAAATCCCTGGTTTTATCTAAGGCCTTGGGTGTAAATGTCTGGCTATATGGTCAACCAATTCATTTGGCATGCCCTCGGTTGCCAAAATATAATTTAGGTGTTTTCGACCGTTATTTTGGAGACACTCGTCAAGGCTGTCTTCAGCAGTTGGGTTGCCAGGGGCCGAGTGTTTATACACCCTGTGTTAGCTTAAAGTGGAACCGCGAGGTTTCTTCTAATACCACTTGTGTAGCTCAGGGAGCACCGTGTGTGGGTTGTGGAGCTCCCGGTTTCCCGGACAGAACGCTTAATTTACAGTATAAATAATTAAGGAAGGGAGGGATGTAAATGGCAACTTATCATCTTGACCCGGTAAACCGAATAGAAGGACATTTGGGAGTTGAGTTAACAGTAGACGACGGTACTTCGGCGGTTACAGATGTCAGAGTCAAGTCGATGATGTATCGCGGTTTTGAAAATATTCTCTACAAGCGGCACCAAAAGGAAGCTATCACTATCGTCCAGCGGATATGAGGTGTCTGACCCATTCCCCATGGGTTAACCGCGAGTTTCGCGGTTGAGAAAGCAGCGGGTTTTGCTTCTGATGGTCAAACTTTCGCCAGTGCTGGTCCGGGCGAGGGCACTCCGATTACCCAAAAAGCTCTCTTGATGCGTAATCTTATTCTGGGCGCAGAGTTTATGATGAGCCATATGGTTCATTTCTATGCTTTGGCCGCTCTTGACTATGTAATGGGTCCACCAATGGCTCCTTGGACACCTTATTTTGATGCTCCCACCAGCGCTGAACCGTTAGTTGCCTATACTTACCCTGATACTTATCAGTCACCTAATGCTCACCGTTATTACCATCCAGTTCTTCGTCCTGGTTTCCCCACTAGTACTTATACTTCTGCTGGCCTGGTGATAGGTCAGCTAATTCAACCTTCAGCTGGCGACGACACCACCAATATTGTTATTCCTGGTTATGACTTTGCTAGCGCTGCTTCCGCTGCCGGTTTGACTATTGACGGCTCCAGCAATTATAGTTCAGCGGCAGCTACCAATCCAGTTGAAGAAGTCAATCAGCAGTGGAGTATTTGGTCCCGAGTTATTAAGGACTATGTTGACGCCCTTCAGGTCAGAAGAAGAATCTTGGAAGCTGGTGGTATGCTTTGCGGTGGTTTGCCAATGTTTAGAGGTCTTGTAGCGGGAGGTGTAACTTATAATCCAACCAGTTCTGACATAAGTACTTTTTCCAGTGTGCTTCAAGAATATACTGAGTTTACGTCCGGTCGCTACATTCCTTTAACTGAAATCGTAGCCGCTATTTATAATGAGTATGACAACACTAACAACTATGGAAGTGGTTATGGTGCAGGTTGCGGCAATCTTTTAGCCTGGGGTGCCTTTAATAATCCTTGCGCTACCCCTTCAACTACGGGCTGGGGTATGCCTAACAGTTTGAATAAGCGGCTCTTTGCTCGTGGCTACTATCTTTCTAGTACTAACACTATTTACTATCAAGATGATGGAAAAGTTGACCCGGGTATTAGTGGAACCAGCAATACGGCTGGAGTGGTTGAGTATATTAACTCTTCATGGTATGCTGATGTTCCAGGTGCTGAGCATCCTCGTCATCCTTTTGATGGTTACACTGACCCAAGTTATACCAGTTACTCTGGAAGCCCAAAGTATAGCTGGGCTAAAGCTCCTCGCTTGATGATTAATGGCTCACCAACGGTAATGGAAGTTGGTCCCTTAGCCAGGATGTGGGTTTCCCAGTATTACAACAGTGGCGCTCCTTACGCTCACACTCCTCATGCTTATCTTAAGGCTTACACTCTGACATCAGCTTCTAATGATTTGACTTCCGTCCCGTTAGCGGCCACACACATTTACCTTGTTTTGCACAATCAGGATAAGCCCAGTGCTACTCCTGGCTTCTCAGCAATGGACCGCCATCGAGCCAGAGCTCAAGAAGCCTTGAAAGTGGCCTCAGCAGCCGCTATCTGGCTTGATCAGCTTTCATCGGTTTTGGCTCAGCCTGCTTATACCACTCCGACTTTTGGCACTTCAACTTCAGGCTTTGGCTCCCATGAGGCTCCACGTGGTGCTTTGGCTCACTACCTGGTAACTGATGCAGGTGGAAACATCCAAAATTATCAGTGTGTTGTTCCTTCAACCTGGAACGACTCTCCAGCTGATGCTGCTTCTCAGCCAGGCCCTATTGAGCAGGCAATATTAAGCAACAACTTAAAAATAAAGGGTTACGCTGGGAAAGCGTTTGATGACCAGAACAGGTTAGTTCCGGTTGAAGTTTTAAGAGTAGTTCACTCCTTTGATCCTTGTATCGCTTGCACCGTCCACGTGGTAACTAAAAAAGAAAAAGAAGATAGGGAGTGTGGTGGTAGCAAGAGAGGCAAGGTTTGTAGAGAGGGGGTGAAGCTGCGATGAAACGTTTTTGGCTTGTACTATTCTTCGCCACTTTTTTGATGCTAGCCGCTTCGGCAGCTTATGCTAACTTCGCTATTCATGGTGGTTATGTTGCAGACACTGATGCTTGTGCTGGTTGCCATCGAGCTCACACTGCTACTTCAATGGTCACCTGGCTTGACAATGCTAACACACCTCATAACTCTCTCTTAGTTGGCCCGCCAACTGACCAGGTTTATATCTTCTGCTATGTTTGCCATTCGGCTGGCGCTCCTGGTGCGGCTACTAATGTTGAAACTGGTATCCTTGACACTGTTCTTTCCCCTGGCGGTCAGCTTGATCCCAGCTCGACTATTAACGCTCCGTTAAATGGCGGTGGCTTTAGCCAATACTATTACTATGCCAGTGGAAATTATGAACCTGTTACTTCTTATCACGAGTATAATGGGGCAGCCTGGACGGCTTGGGGTTCAGGTGAAAAGCAAGCTTATCAGATAAATATGGATTGTATAAGCTGCCATGATCCTCATGGAAGCTCTAACTACCGAATTCTTAAAGACTATGTTAACGGACACGATGTTGGCGGTTTCCTGAACAATGTTCCGGGTGATCCTGACCCTGATCCTTATCCCTGGGTTATCTCAACCGAAGTGGGTTATCCTTACGCTAACGACACTGATCCGAATTTAGGAACACCCGCTCCTACTGATGGCTTCCGCAAGCACCGTCAGTATCCAAACTACCGTCCAAGTTATACCTGGGCCCGTTATGCTAGGGGCACTAATGCTAACCCGGGAACTGAGGACAACCGTCATGGTATGAGCGGTTGGTGTACGGCTTGTCATGAGAACTATATGGCGAAAGTTAGCGTTACTCCAAATGCGAAGGCATCGGCGGCAGCAACAGTGGGGGACGGGGCAGTGACCACACCGAACTCAAATGATGTTGACTGGGATGCTAATCGTAATCAGACAGTGGTGGCAATTCTTCAAAACAACCTTGGCACCGCTGATACGGTGGTGGTTGTTGATGACGCTAGCGATTTTGCACCACCGCCTGGTTACATCCAAATCGGTACTGAAGTAATGAGATACACGGCTTTGGTCGGTAACACCTTTACGGTAGTTCGCGGCGAGCAAAACACCCCAGCAACAACTCATACTTCGGGAGAAATTGTTTACCAGGCTTATAATGCAGGTGATGGCTTGGGTTCAGTGGCACGCCATCGTCACCCGGTTAATGTTCCCCTTTCCGCCTTTAATGGACCGGTGGCTTTAACTTATGACCCATTTGCTTTTGCCGCTAACTATCCGGGCGGAACTTATTTTGTTGACCTCCCGCTTGACCATGCTAAGTCTGAAAGAGGCGTTAACCAGGCTTATGAGCTTACTGATTGGATTGAATGTTTAACCTGTCATCGGGCTCATGGAACGAGTGTCAGAATGTCGGGTTATGCTAATGCTGGTCTTTCTCCTCAATTTTTCCCTGGTGGCTTTGGCTACTGGCTGGTGCCTGACCCAGTTGGACAAGCCAATCAAGGTGTTCCTCCTGCTAACGCTGATGCTGATGGTCCCGCGACTGACACTCATGGAAGTCAGCTCTTGCGGGCTGACAACCGTGGCGTTTGCGAGAGGTGTCATAACAAATAAAAATTTGGGGCAGGCCACTGGCCTGCCCCTGATGAAAGGAGGTTTGAATATTTGTCCCAGGAAAAAGGTTTTGAAAACAAGCTAAGAATGACTCGAAGACAATTCCTTAAAGCCACAGCGGCTGCTGGGGCGGCGGGAACAATGGCTGAATGGTTTTATAATCCGCCTCCTGCTGGGGCTGCTGTTTCCAGTGGCATTCCGACCATTTGCCCTTACTGTTCTCTTGGTTGTGGTATGATTGGTGTTCCTGACGGCAGCGGTGGAATTAAAGATATTTATGGCGATCCCATTCATCCTTACAATGATGGCGCTCAATGCTCAAAAGGCGCTCCAATATAGGTTTGGTTAACTCTCCTCAGCGGATAACTGATGGCCCCAAGGTGAGATATGGTAGTGGCGGTACTTGGCAGTCGATTAGTTGGCAAGATGCAATAAGTGGCATTGCTGATACTCTGTTGAGTATAAAATCTACTTCTCCGGGGTTGCCTAATTATGCCGGAGCTGACCAAGTGGCTTTTATGGGTTCTTCTCACATGACCAATGAGGAATGCTACTTTTACCGCAAGCTGATTGCTCTTTTTGGGACTAACAATACAGAAAACCAGGCTCGTATATGACACTCGACCACGGTGGCCGGTCTTGGCCGCACTTTTGGTCGAGGAGCAATGACTAATCAGTGGGTTGACATTATGCATTCAACTTTGCTTTTGGTGTTTTCCAATCCTTACGAAAATCACCCTGGCTCATCTGTTTGGGTTCAGAGAGCTGTTGATGCTGGCGCTAATGCCTATGTAATTGATCCTCGTCGAACCCGAATGGCAGATAATTTGGAAAAGCGAATGGAAGAGGCGAAAAGAACAGGGAAGCACATTAGCATCCGTCCGGGAACTGATATTGCTTTTATAAATGGCATTGTTAGGTATTTGATTAATGAATATGAAAGTGGTTCACTCAGTGCCAGTCGTGATAAGTACCTTACTCTTACTTACGACCCTGCTTTAGCTGGTGGTTTGTTTAAATTTGATAAGGGTGATGGATCTGGTGGAACTTGGCCTTCCACTACCGGAATGAAGTGGCCGTGCTTCACTGATGCGGGGATGCTCTTAAATTCAAACCGAACTGATTATCTGCGTTACGGAGTGGATCTTTTTGCTCCAACTTCAGCTGATGCCAACTATAATTTCTTTGTTGCAAACCCCAATGAGTTTGCTTATGCCACCGCCACTAAGTTACCAATTTACTCTGGAAACATAAATCATTCTGACTCAGTCTTTCAGTATCTCAAGGCTCGCACTTCCGCATATACTCCAGAGGTGGTAGTTGACATTTGTGGTCGGGTGAAAGCTGGTGACCCACCCAACTTCTCTACTGCTGATTTCGAGCAGCTTTGTGAGGATGTGTTGGAGAACGCTTGGGCGAAAAACGGTGCACCTTTTGGCACTTCAGGTTATCGGGTAGCTACTATTCTTTATGCGATGGGTACCACTCAGCATACTCACGGCTCACAAAACATTCGTGCCTACGCTGTCTTGCAACTTCTTTGCGGCAATATGGGTCGAGCTGGGGGTGGTGTTAACGCTCTTCGGGGTATTGGTAATGTTCAAGGCTCAACTGATATGGGACTTTTGAAAGCGTTGATTCCTGGTTACTCAGCTCCTCCTGGTTCAACTGATTATAATTCCTATGTATTAAGTTTGTTTGGCAACTCAGCAAAAACGGGACTCCAGCAAAATGGCTTTAAGAATATGACTTATGCTTTCTTTGTTGGGGCTCCCAGTGGTCAAATTCAAGATGCACAGATTTCAGGAGCTAGTGGTGCTTTTATGTGGTGGCCTGGGACAGGTTCAAGCTGGGTTGGTGGAACGAAAAACCCTGGTTACGACCACCGAACTATGTTTGTCCAGGCTAACTCTGCTAATCCAGGGTATACAACAGCTAAGCCAAAGATTAAAGCTCTTGTTTGTTTGGGGCAGAATCCTGTTCAAAGCGAGGGTAATAGCCCGATTATCAGGAATGGCATTAAGGGTCTTGACATGCTGGTAGTATCTGATATGTTCCTTTCGGAGACTGCTGAGGCGGAAATCGGAGATTACACTACTGCTTACTTCCTGCCGGCCGCTAGCTTTGCTGAGAAGTGTGGTACTTATACTAACTCAGCTAGGGTTATTCAGTGGAAGTGGCAAGTTGCCCCACCTAAAGGCAATTCCAAAACTGATTTAGAGATTTTGACCTTACTAGCCTACGAGCTTACTAAAAGGAATGCCTTGAATGTTAACACTTCTCAAGCTCCACTGGGGGTTGATAATTCAACTACTGCCACTATTTGGCAAGCTTTGTTTGCCAGCCAGTACAACTTGCCAGCTGACCCGTGGACGGGCTGGAACAACGATGATTATCGAAAAGACTGGGCTCATTCTGGCGCTCCTGGGTATGCTGAGTCAATTTACAAGCAGATTGCAGCTAATATGGCTAGTGGAGGAACTGTTTGGATTTATGCGGGAACGGCGGCAGTTAGACCTGGTTGGAATGAGGCGAGCAAAGTGCCCGCAGGTAAGTTGTTGGGTGTTCCTGGTGTTGTTTATGATACGCCGAACTGGTCGCAAAGCCGAAACATTCAGCCAACTGGTGCAACCAATGGACCCACGATTTATCCTTATTGGGGTCACGCCTGGCTTTATAACCGCCGGGTGTTCTACAACTGCAACGGTTTAGCTAATCAGCCAGGGCATATTGCTGGTTCCCCCGGTGACGTTGCTGACTTGATAGTGACACCGGATAAATGCGGGCGTTTATTTGTTCATATTACTCCTGATAATCCTCCTCTTCCGGTTCCATATTCCCTTACCTATCGCTCTTACTTTAAACTGGCAGAAGCCGATGGTCGGACACCGCTTCACTGGGAATCTCACGAATCACCACGTCCCGATTTGCTTTCAACTTATGGAACGAGAGGGATACCTTCAGTTATTCCGACAGGAAGCGTTTCAGATTATCCACTTGTTTTAACTACTATTCGCTATGTTGAGCATTACCTGGGTGGTCCAATGAGCCGAAATATCGGCTATTTAAATGAGCTAGTTCCTGAACCCCTGCTAGAAATAAGCCCGGATGACGCGGCTGCGTATAAAATTAACGATGGTGATCTGGTTTATATTCGTACTGCTCGGTCAGTTTGGGCTGCCAATAATGGTGTCACTGACGATTATCTTCACGCCTATGGTTGGGTTGGTCCTTTCCGAGCAAAGATATTTACTTCTCGAAATAGGGCAGGCAAGCCAGTTAGTCGGGTAACTAAGGGTGTAGTAGCTGTTCCTTTCCATTGGGGTTCAAAAGGTTCAAATCCTGGTCCTTCTGCTAATTTGCTTACTATGGATGCTCAAGATAGTAACACTAATATGCCTGAGACCAAGGTGTGTCTCTGCCAGATTAGTAAGACTATAACGCCGTAAAGAGGAGGTGAAGATAGGTGTCAGAATTAGCTGTGGTTAATTTCTATGATCGTTGTATTAAGTGTCGTGGTTGTGTGGTTGCGTGCCAACGTAACTTTGTCAACGGGCCTTTAGGTGCGATGCTTAAGAGTAACACTGACCAAGGTGTAAACCGTCTTTCTTCTGATGACGTAACAGTGGTCAAGCCTCAGATAGGTGGCGACTTTTACCCGATGGTTAAGTATAACTGTTGGCATTGCCGAAGCCAGCCGCCGTGTTCGCTTGGCTGCCCATTCCGGGCAATACAAAAGCAGCCGACTGGCGAAGTGACGGTTGATTATAGTGCGTGCAACCCCAATTCTTGTTATAACGGATATGACTATCCTTGTCATTCGCATTGTGGACGCGGTGGTTATCCTAAAGTTGGCAAAGGAATAAATGGTAGCAAGAAAGCGTTTAAATGTGATATGTGTTACGGGCGAAGAATTCCACTGGCGGTTAACAACACCACCAACCCCAAAGTGGTCGAAATTAAGACTTTTGGTAGTTACAGCAACCTCTCCAATCCTGAAGTGACCGCTTGTGTTCTCGCTTGTCCTGGTGGGGCTTTGAGGATGGGCTACAAGGCTGATATAAATACTAATGAGAAGACGATTGGAGGCACCTATTATAAATACTTAGAGGGTGATGGGAACTGGTACTGGGCTGGAAATAGTCCAATCTCTACTCCGACGGCTGATCCGTTTGTTGAGGACCACGTTTTGAGTCTAACTGAAGAGGTTACCGGCGTTGCTTCCAAACTGACAGTTCCTGTTCTGGTGGCGACTGGGCTTTACGCTCTTTATCGCCGCCGTGTTGAGGAAGCAGAGGCTAAGT
>CALKMS010000010.1 GCA_938091145.1 uncultured bacterium | reverse complement strand
CACCGGTTTTATTGAGATAACACGCCTGAACCTTAACTTAGCTTCCCGCCAACTAATCTGGCTCAATCTTTCTTTCATGCTGGGTTTAACTCTTTTTTTCTCAAAAACCACCCCCCAGCTAAAAAAATACTCCTACCTCTTTGGCTTCTTGGGGTTGGCCTTGCTTTTTTTGCCAGTTTTGTTTGGCCACGAAGCAGGTGGTGCTCGCCTGTGGCTAAAAATCGGTTGCTTCTCTTTTCAACCCGCTGAGCTTGGCCGGTTATTTCTGATAATTTTTTTCGCAGCCTATCTGGAAAAAAACGCCGAACTTTTAAGTCGAGGAACGGTTAAAATCTGGCGATGGTGGTTGCCTCATCCCAAACACCTTGGGCCTCTTTTGCTTTTAACCTTCTCCTCTTTGGTTTTCCTGGTTTACCTCAAAGATATCGGCTTCTCTGTACTGTTTTTTTTTCTTTTTCTTCTCCTTCTTTATGGCTCCACTGGACGGCTTTTCTACCTCCTTTCAGGTTGCCTGTTTTTTTTATTCGGTTCCTTTTTAATCTACCTAAATTTCCCTCATGTTCAGAGCCGAATAAAGATCTTCTTGAACCCCTGGCAGGATATTGAAGGAAAGGGTTACCAGCTAATTCAATCCTTTTTTGGAATGGCTGAAGGAAGTCTAGCTGGGGTGGGTTTAAAAAAGGGATTTCCTCAATTAATACCCGCTGCGGCTACTGATTTCATTTTTTCCGCTATAAAGGAAGAGCTTGGACTTTTGGGAGCTCTATCAATAATTATCGCCCTTATGCTTTTTTATTATCGATTAATTAAAATCTCTTTTTTGGTCAAGGAAGATTTTCAAAAAATTTTAATATCCGGCCTGGCTTTTGGTTTTGCCATTCAAAGCTTTGTTATTGTTGGGGGACTGCTTGGCCTTCTTCCGCTGACTGGAATTACCCTTCCCTGGGTAAGTTATGGAGGGAGCTCGTTGCTAGTCCAAGTATTTTCTTTGTTTTTAACTTTAAAAGCTTCAGGAGAGATAAGTGAACAATAGAAATCAGTTTTTAGGCTATCTTTTGCTGTTTTTGTTCGTAAGCTTAGCTTTGCGTCTGGGGTACCTTGAAATTCAAATCTTCCCGACAATTCGAACTCACCCCCGAAACACTCGCGCCGTTTTAAGAGAACTATCCTTTGAGAGAGGCAAAATTCTGGAAAGAAACGGAAAAGTAATTGCTGAAAGCCTTCAAAATAAGAGAGGATCTTACCAAAGGCGATATCCATATAAAAAGCTTTTCCTTCACCCTGTTGGCTACTTTGATCCTCAATTAGGCTTCTCGGGTCTGGAAAAGGAATTAAACGATTACCTTGGGACTCAGTCACAAAAAATTCAAAATGGAAAGAAACAAGGAATAACAGTGGTTTTAACCCTTGATGTCAATCTCCAAAAAAAAGCTTTTGATCTATTAAAAGGAAGAAAAGGTGTAATTTTAGCAATCAACTCTCAAACGGGGGAGATTTTAACTTACGCCTCTTCCCCCTCAGTTTCGCTGGAAGAGATTAAGAGTGATATGAAAAAAGGCCTAAAAGGCCAGCCTCTTCTCGATCGCATCTCTCAAGGGCTTTACCCGCCCGGTTCTGTTTTTAAGATTGTCACGCTGGCAGCAGCTTTAGAAGAAGGATGGTCGCTTTCCAAAACCTTCAAGGCACCCGCCATTCTGAAAGTTGATGGGGGTACAATTACCAACTATCAAAAGAAAAGTTATGGCATTTTAACTTTAGAAAAAGCCTTTGAAAAAAGCGTAAACACTGTTTTTGCGCAAGTAGCTCTAGCTCTCGGAAAAGAAAAGTTAACTAAAGAAGCATTTAAACTTGGTTTCAATCAAAAAGTATCTTTTTCTTTGCCAGTAAAAAAAAGTAACTTTCCTTATCCTTCAACCCGAGTGGATTTAGCTTGGCAAGCAGTAGGCCAAGGAAGGGTTTTAACCACGCCATTTCAAATAGGAATTCTTGCTTCAGCGATAGCTAATGGTGGGGTTCTCAAACCACCTTTTCTGGTTAAAAAATTAAGAACGCCCCAAGGAAAGGTGCTTAGTGTCGCTTTACCAAAAAAGCGGGTTTTGTTTAGGCCCGAAGTGGCATTAAAGATAAAAAAAGCAATGGTAAATGCGGTAGATTTCGGGACAGGAAAACAAGCAAAATTAGCTGGAATAAAAGTAGGAGGTAAAACCGGTACCGCTGAACTGGACAGCGGAAAGCCTCATTCGTGGTTTGTCTGTTTCGCTCCTGCAGAAAAACCGGTTATCGTTATAGTTACCTTAGTTGAACATGGTGGGTTGGGAGGCCAAGAAGCCGCTACTCTAACACGAAAGTTCTTGAAGTATTTTTTCGAAAAAAGCTAAAGTTTTAGTAGAATAAGCTTTGATGGTTAATGAGGGCATAGTATTTGGTAATCGGTATCAGGTAATCGGGCGGCTTGGCAGCGGAGGAATGGCTGAGGTCTATGAAGCTGTTGATCGTGTTTTAGGTCGAACAGTTGCAGTCAAAGTGCTTCATCCTACTTATTCGCGAGACCCTAATTTTGTCGCTCGGTTCCGGCGTGAAGCTCAAGCTGCAGCTAACCTGACTCACCCAAATATCGTAGCGGTTTATGACTGGGGCCAGCTTAAAGATACTCATTACATTGTAATGGAGAAAGTTGAGGGAGAAAGCTTAAAAGATTTAATAAATCGTCAAGGTCAACTTCCTCTTTCTTTAGCAATCAATATTGCTAAACAAGTAGCAAACGCCCTTGCTTTTGCCCACAAACGCGGCGTTATTCATCGGGACATTAAACCTCATAACATCCTCATCACCGAAGACGGAACAGCTAAAGTGACTGACTTCGGTATTGCCCAAGCTGACACCACCTCCTTAACGCAAGAAGGAATGGTAGTAGGGACAGCTCAATATATCTCGCCAGAACAAGCCGAAGGCTTACCGGCAACTGAAGCCTCTGATATTTACTCTCTCGGCGTTGTTTTGTTTGAAATGCTTACTGGCACTTCTCCTTTTCAAGGTGATGCTCCAGTATCAGTAGCCCTTAAACATATTAAGGAACCAGTGCCTTCCTTGAGAGCATTGAATCCTAAGATTTCGCAAGAAATGGAAGCAATAGTTTTTAAGTGTTTAGCAAAAAACCCCCTTGATCGCTATCAATCAGCACTCGAACTTCGAACTGATCTTGAGAAAATAGAAAAGGGTCTACCCCTCGAGATATCTTTTTTTTCTGATGAAAAAACCATGGTCTTGCCTAATCCCCAAGCGGAAAAAAAACACCGATCATGGTGGGCCGTAATAGGAATAACTATTTTTGCCTTCTCTATACTTGCTGCTGGAGCTTTTGCTCTCTGGCAGCAAATGCTTATCGCCAGTCGGGTGGTAGTCCCAAATATTGAGCAAGAAACCTTGAAAGAGGCAAGGAAAATTTTGCGCCAAAAAGGCCTCAAATTGAAAGTCGTTGAAGAAAAGTTCTCCGACTTATATCCAAAGGGTACAATTATAAGTCAGGACCCTGAGCCAGGTCGAAAAGTTAAAAAAGGTACGGTTGTTAAAGTAGTAGTAAGTCTGGGAGTGGAGCTAATTGAAGTTCCTGACGTGGTGGGAATGGATGCTATCGAAGCTGCCTCAATTTTAGGAGAAAAAGGATTAGTAGCAGAAAGCCAGGAAAGCTTCAGTGATAAAATAGCCGAGGGACTCGTCATCAAACAAGAGCCAGCTGCAGGCGAGAAGGTACCCCGGGGTACCAAGGTAGTTTTGGTTGTCAGTAAAGGAGCTGAAACACTTGTGGTCCCCGATGTCGTTGGGCTTTCGGCAAACGAAGCCATCCGAACTTTAGCCCAAGAAGGATTTAAATACTCAATTAAATATCAGTCAAGCGATGTGGTGCCAAAAGGCAAAGTTATCAGGCAAATTCCTAACGCTGGCAGCGAGGAGAAGCGAGGCACGGTGATAACAATTTATGTAAGCACCGGAAAGGCAAAAGTTGCTGTGCCAAACGTCATCGGAATGGATGAGAGTGCAGCCACCGACGCCCTTGAAGCAGCCGGTTTTTTGGTTCAGCCACTGGATATCCCTACAACTGATCCAACAAAAATTGGTATAGTCATTAGCCAGTCACCTGCAGCTGGTACGATGGCTAATCGCGGATCGACAGTGAAAATTTACGTGGGAATCGCTAATAAAGAAACCACCAACTCACCATAGAAACAATTTTTATCAATATCCACAAGGTTTGAAAAATTTACCTAAAATACTATAATCAAAAAGTAAGAAAGAGAGGGATAAATAAATTGCGACGGAAATTCATCTGGCTACTTTTTTTAATTTCTCTTCTATTTACTGGAGGAGTCCTGCTTCTAACTTCAAAACGCCTGGCTACTTTTTACTTTACTGAGATGATGAACGAACCAGAGTTTGTTTCCAACTAGGCTTGATTAAACTTTTTTTTGTGGTAAATTAAATAGTAAGTTAAGAGACATTTTGGGCCTGTAGCTCAGTAGGTTAGAGCGCACCCCTGATAAGGGTGAGGTCCTTGGTTCGATTCCAAGCAGGCCCACCACTTTTGGCGACAGAACCCCTATTTAATCTGAAAATTATCGCTTAAAAAATTGTTTGGAAATTGAACTACTTTCACTCCTTCGCCGCCTTTTAAATTTTGTGGAACAAAAGATTTTTAGAAATAAGGATTTGTTTTTACATTTTAAAACGAAGGAAAAACTAAAAGTTCGGAACCCAATCTTGAATTCGATCAGTGGTAGTCACTCACTCTTTGGTTTATAATTTTAACTGATTTGGAGAGATGGCCGAGAGGTTGAAGGCACTCGCCTGCTAAGCGAGTAAGGGGGTTTAAAGCCTCCTTCGAGGGTTCGAATCCCTCTCTCTCCGCCAGTGTGGAAGTAAATAATATTCTGTTGCTAAAATATTATTTGAAAGATCAAGCGCCCGTAGCTCAATTGGATAGAGTAACGGACTACGAATCCGGTGGTTGGGCGTTCGAGTCGCCCCGGGCGCGCCATTTAATTAAATCAGGACCGCCAATCTGTTTTTGCTGCACCCTTCTCTTTTATTAAGGAGTCGCCTCCACAAGGTAGGTTTATCGAGCTGCGAACAAAACAGATTCGCATCAAGTTAGATGTATTCATGAACGAGTATCTCTTTTTGAGTATTACTAATTTTTGGCGACGCTTTAAATAGTTTACCGTTTCATTTCTTGCAAATAGTTTATCTATTCACAGGCTTTCTTAGATATAACTTTAATAACATAGGAAATAAAAAGTATGAGAAGCCAGATTGAAAATATGAAACTGACTAACGAAAGTGATACTTCTAATGGGAGAACAACACTGTCCCTTATAATATAAGGAACTAAAGAAGAAAGAAAAGGAAAACCAAGAGTAGAACCAAGAATAATAATAAAAATAAAAGAATAAACAAGGCGCTTATCCATTTCTTTTTTTTCCGTTCGATTAAAATCTTATCAACATAAGGCTTTAGAAAGCGAATTGAGAGATTATAGAAAAGAAGTATAAGTGTTGATGAAATTGCAAAAAGTTCGATGCAAAAGAAATCAATTGTGTGTATTTGGTATTTAAGCCAAGACCAACCATCGATAAACATATGAATAATTTTTAGAGTTTGGAGAGCAAATACGTAATAGAAGAAAAAACAGAAGATAAAAACGATTAAGAAAACATCTTGTCTATCTCCTTTTATTAGGGCTAATATGCGATTAAGAAGGTAAACTATTGTAGCCACAGACACAAGAGCAACAAAAAAACAATGCCATATTGCAATAAGAACAAAAGAACTAACAGCTAATTGTATCATCTTTATCAAAAGATAAGAGCTAAGAAACCCAAAACTGACGCTTAAAAACCAATAAGGTTTGTGGTGCTGATTTAATTTTTTAAAAAAGAATATCTCAGCTAGATATATAATAATTGGAGGCGGAAGAATTAGGAACAACTCAAAATAAGTTGGTATTCCTTCCCAGGAACACAACCCCAATTCTTCCAGCCCAGACTTGAATTCTATAAAAGCTATTGTGCCTATGTAGTAGCCAAAGAAATGCAAATAAAAGACAATAACCCAGTGGGCTAAAATCCCTCTCATGCTTTTCAATATCTCAGTAGCTTGGTTATCCTTGATTATTTTTCACTCCTATTCTAAGACCAAGGAGCCCTCTCTTTTATGAAAACCTGCTCAAATACTTAAATCTTTGAATGTATCTTTTGGTATAGAGCTTTGCTTTTCTTGCTCTCCAGGATAAGTAAGTTAAAATTGTTTGAGTGGTGTTATTTTTCACTGCCCTCATTTGAAGTAATTGTAGACCATTGTAGGAGTAGATTAAATTGCGAGCTAATACTTGGTACTCTAAGGCCTTATTTTATCGTCACTTTCTTTTTCAGGAACGAATAAGCCTTCAGCTATTTTGACTGGCTTTTGACCCTTTTTAGTCCAGTATAAATTGCCATCATAATCAAGCTCAATTACTTC
>CALKMS010000009.1 GCA_938091145.1 uncultured bacterium | reverse complement strand
TTTCTTTCGTGTCATTGCGAGGAGCGGAGCGACGAAGCAATCTCAGAAGTTGATTTGACAAGAAAAGGTGTCATTGCGCCTGCCCGTCGAAAGGCGTGGCCTGCCCGCCGTAAGGCGGAAGGAGCGGAGCGACGAAGCAATCCCAGGGATTGTGCCTTTTCTCTCAAAGAACGGGATTGCCACGCTATGGAAAAAGGTGTCATTGCGAGGACTGCGAGCCGAAGGCGAAAACAGGACGAAGCAATCTTTCTCCCCTGTCATTGCGAGGAGCGGAGCGACGAAGCAATCTCAGAGATTGCCACGCTCGCCTTACGGCTCGCTCGCAATGACAAAAGAACGGGATTGCCACGCTCCTCCCTTCAGTCGTCGCTCGCAATGACCAAGGGAAGGCTAGCTTGCAATGAAGCTATCCCTTAGTGGAAATTTAGGGTTTTCGTATTAGAGGTTTAGTGCAGTAGTGCTCTTTGGTTTTTCAAGGGTCTCTAATCTTTTTTAAAATTATCTAAAAGAGGCAAACTAAAGGTTACTTCTGCACTTAAAATGCAATTAGCAAACTTAAACCTTGTAAGAGCCTACCTTAACACTTGCTGACTTTCTCGCTCCTTCAATAAACAAATATTTTAATTCTTTCCGGTAACCTTTCTTTTACAATCTTCTTATTCTCGTATTATCGATAATACGAGAATAAGGAAGTGGCTTTGATAAAGTTTCTTGTTGGTGAGGAAGGTAGGTCTTATTGTTTGCTTTAAGCCAAAGTGCTAAGACAAATCCTTGCTTTAAATTCCTTTTGCTAATATCTTTATACATCTTATATGGGTTTTAATTTGGGAGGAGGTCAGGCTAAATGTTCCACTTTTGCTAATATCTTTATACATCTTATATAAACGTTGAATATATAAACTTTAAAAAGCAGGCATCTTTAGGTTTCCGAGAGGTCTTCAATAGAAATTTGTCATCGTAAAAACTCAGTAACTCAAAGGTCACTGCTACAGATCATTGCTACATTGGCATCGAGAAAAGCACCTTCCTTACTTTCTTACCCAAAAGCAATTTAATCACTTCAGAAAGTAGCAAAAATGCCGCAAAGCACCAATGGCAGTAAAGGCTGGCTTGACCTAAACCTCTTTAATCAGATATTCTTTTAAACGGTGAAAAAAGTGTTTAAAGTTAGAACGCTTGGCGACCCGGTTTTAAAAGAAAAAACCAGGCCAGTAAAAAAAATTACCCCAGAAATTAAAGCTTTAATTCAGGAAATGGCTAAAACTATGTATGAACAAAAGGGAGTTGGCCTGGCAGCTAACCAGATAGGAGTAATTGACCGCCTGGCAGTGATCGACCCTGGAAACGACTTTAAGGTTTTAATCAACCCAGAAATCATCTGGAAAAATAAGAAAAAGATCGTTGAAGAAGAAGGTTGTTTGAGTCTTCCTTCGGTTACCGTTAAGGTGCCACGCTGGGAAAAAATAAAAGTTCGCTACCAAGACGAAAACGGAAAAACCGTTGTGCTCGCAGCCGAAGGCTTGTTGGCTCGAATTATCCAGCACGAACTTGATCATCTTGATGGTTGCCTGATAATTGACCGCGCCACAGAAGAAGAAAAGAAACAAGCTATAGAAGCTTTAAATGCTTATCTTTTAAGAACCGAGTTTTCTCCTGCTCATTCCCATTTAAAATAAAGATTTTCAATGAAGATTGTTTTTTTTGGAACACCTGCATTTTCTCTTCCTTCTCTTGAAAAATTAAACTTGACGCAGCAAATAGTTGCCGTTTTCACTCAACCCGATCGTCCAGCTGGCCGCGGTTTAAAATTACAACCCTCACCAGTAAAAGAAAAGGCAATCAAACTCAGCCTGCCTGTACTCCAACCCGACAAGCTAGACGAAACAACCATTGAAACTATAAAAAAACTGAATGCTGAACTTGGAGTAGTTGTTGCTTATGGAAAATTCATTCCAACCAAAATAATTGAGTCTTTCCCTAAAGGAATAATCAACTACCATCCTTCACTCTTGCCTAAATACCGCGGTGCTGCCCCAATTCAAAGAGCAATTTTAAACGGAGAAAAAGTAACGGGCGGAAGTGTGATTTACTTAACTTCGGAAATGGACGCAGGCGATATCCTCTGGCAAGAAAAATTGGAAATAATGCCAGACGAAGATTGCGGAAGTTTAAGTGAAAGATTGAGTTTTTTAGGCGCCAAAGGTTTAGTTGAAACCATAAAAGCAATTGAAGAAGGCCGAGTAGAAACCACTCCTCAAGATCCAAACAAGGTTACTTTTGCACCGAAAATCGAAAAAGAAGAGCTTAAGTTAAACTGGAGAGAGCCAGCTGAAAAAAATTGGTTAAAGATCAGGGCTTTCTCTCCCCAACCAGGGGCTTACTTTATTTTTAAAAATAAAAAGGTAAAAGTTTACCAAGCGAACGTAAACACAAAAAAAGGAAGGCCAGGCCAAATAGTTTTGGCTAATCCGAAAATAGGACTAGAAATAGCGTGTAAGGAAGGTTCGTTAAAGATAAAAATGTTAAAACCTGAGGGCAGCTCAATTATGAGCGGAGAAGAGTTTGTACGCGGCTACCATCTCAAAGAAGGAGAAATCCTACGATAATAGTTGTGTTTGACTGTTGCTAACTTCAAGGTTAAACTATTAAAACTTATTTTTTTGGAGGAGCGATGAAAGAGAAAGCTATAACTAAAGAATCAACAATAATGGAGGCGCTTGAAGCCAATCCAAACTCAGCCCAAGTCTTTGCTCGCTTTGGCATGCACTGTCTTGGCTGTTTGGTTGCTTCTGGAGAAACTATTGAAGAAGCAGCTATAGCCCATGGCATACCGCTTGAAGAGCTTTTAGCTGCCCTCAATCAAAAAGAAACACAAGAATAAAACAAAAGCCCGGTTTGTTAACTTTTTCCAGAAAATTTCCAACTATCATTAACTGGTATAAGTTATAATGAAACAATGATAAATCATGGTCTGCCGCTAACTTTACTCAACAACGTTGAACACGTAATTAAAGGTAAAAAAGAAAAAATCGAAATTGCCATTCTTTGTCTGCTTGCTGAAGGACATCTTTTAATAGAAGATCCCCCGGGCGTCGGAAAAACAATGCTGGCAAAAGCATTGGCTTTATCTATTGGTGGCACCTTCAAGCGGATTCAATTTACCCCAGACTTATTACCTTCAGACATCACTGGTCTTTCCGTTTATCGGCCCGAAAAAGGTGGTTTCGAATTTTATCCAGGTCCAATCTTTGCCAATGTGGTTTTAGCTGACGAATTGAACCGAACTACCCCCCGAACCCAATCTGCTTTGCTTGAGGCTCTCGACGAAGGTAAAGTAAGTTTGGAAGGGAAAACCTATTCCCTCCCCCGACCCTTTTTCTTAATTGCTACTCAAAATCCGCTCGAGTCACACGGCACCTACCCTCTACCTGAAGGACAGCTCGACCGATTTTTAGTTTCTTTAAGCCTTGGTTACCCCAACGAAGAAGCAGAAAAAGAAGTAGTAGCTATGCAACTCGTTGACCACCCCATTAACACGCTTAAATCAGTTATAAGTCTAGAAGAAGTCATTGAAGAACAACGAAAAGTTCGGGAAATAAAAGTTGATCCGAGCTTACTACATTACGCTGTTTCAATTGTGAGAAAGACAAGAGAAATCCCTGAAGCTAATCTTGGGGTCAGCCCAAGAGGTAGCATCTCTCTGGTAAGAGTTGCTCAAGCAGCTGCCTACTGCCAGGGAAGAGATTTTGTCCTACCAGATGACATTAAACGAGTTGCGCCCTACGTCCTCTCACACCGAATTTTTCTCAAGCAAACTTTAGCTAGCAACCAGATAGCCATTGACGTAATAAAAGAGATTTTAAAAGAAGTTGAAGTTCCAGTTAAAATGTGATGTTTAAAAAACGTTTAGGCGTGATTTTGTTAACCGCTTTGGTCTTTTATCTAATAGGTGCTAATCTTCAGGCTGGCTGGCTTTTTTTACTTTCATTTTCCCTCATCAACTTAGTTTTTATTGATTTGCTTTTTAGTCTCGGAGGAAAAAGTGAAATCATATTTGAGCGAAATGTTCCCCTTCTGGCCCATGATGAAGAAAAAATAAGGGTCAAATTAAAAGTTAAAAATCCAGGAAGAGATAGAAGATTGTTAGTAGTTGAAGATACCTTCTTGGGTGGTTACAAAGAGACAGTTTTCTTGCTTAAACGGAACCAGGAAATACAGTTAGAAAAGGAAGTCACGGCCAAAAGAGGCGTTTATGAGGGGGGAGAAGTTAGATATTATACCGCTTTCCCACTCCATTTTTTTGAATTCAAGAGAAAAGTCTTTGTTCACTCAACCTTAAAAGTTTACCCTTCCTTTCCTTTTCTCACTAATTTTCCCTTGCTTGAAGGCGGTTCTTTCCCCAAGGAAGCAATCCATGACTGGCGAAAAGGAAGTGGCACCGAGTTCTTTGGTCTGAGGGAGTATCGACCTGGAGATAGTTATCGCTCAATTTACTGGAAAAAAACAGCAGCGTTGGGCAAGCTGGTAGTCAAAGAGTTTGAAAAGCTCATCTCAACAAAAACTCTTCTGCTCATTGACAACACCAATACTGCTTATTCTAACAGCGAAGCGGGCAAGTGGGCTTTCGAGCAAACAGTAAAAGCTGTAGCTTCAGTTGCCGAGTATTCACTCCATTGCGGCCACCCTGTCGAGATGGCCTGGTTCGAAAAGGAAAACCCAAAATATTGTCACAACCTCAACTTCAAAGAAGTTTTAGAAATTTTGGCCGCCATCGACTTGGTAAAAGAAAATTTTAAAAATCTTTTATCTTTTCTCGATTCTGAAGTCGTTCATCAAAAAACCGTTGTTTTATTTATCACCCCAAAAACCCATATTGATTTCGAGAATCTAAAATCATTTCAAAAAGCTAGAAGCCGAGTTTTTGTCTTTAGCCAGGAAGCTCATCTCAAAAAAGAAAATAAAAGCTGGGAAGAAAAAATAGCTCGCCTTGAACAAAACAACTTTTTCATCTGCCGTTATCAAAAAGGAGAAATTAGTAAATGCTTGCAAAAGTTTTGGAAACCTACCGCCGCCTAAGTCGACCGGTCAACATAGAAAAATCAATTTTCTTTCGACTGGTAGTATTTGCCACCACAGTGTTAAGTTTTTGGGCTGTTTACCTTGAAGGAGGTTTGAAATTAGAGCTCGCTTTATTTTCCACTATAGGAAGCGCTATCGGGAACTTAGTAAGCTGGTTCAGAAAAGAAAAAGACAATATCCCTTTAAAACTTTTCTTAACCTTCCTCTTGATAGTTATATTCTTTGACTACTTAAATCAGCTTTCCAAAAACGCCCTTGACCCTCGTCTGCCTCTGGCTCGATTTTTCGTCCTTGTTTTAACCCTTCATAGTTTCGATCTCCCTGCTACTCGCGACTTAATGTTTTCAGTCCTAAGCAGTGGAGTTCTTTTGGGTATTGCCGCTGCTCTTTCAGTATCAATGAAATTTGCTATCCTTGCTTCAGTTTTCTTGGTTTTAGCATTTTTTTCTCTTTTACTTGAAAACCTTTCCTCACTGAAGTTAAAAGTGGATGAACTTGTCTCCTCAAAAAAAATTTTAATTTTCAAATGGGCAGTCGCGGTTTTGGTTCTACTCTTACTCTTCACTTTCCCCCTTTTTATTTTCTTGCCTCGTCCCAGGGGTTTCATTTTACGCTCTTATCCATTTAAGCTCTCTTCTCCTTTCCAAATTCCGCAAAACTACAGTGGGGAGATTATTTCACCTGCCTATCCTTACTCATTACCCCAGGGAACAAAAATTCACCCTCTATCATATTTCGGCTTAACCAGCTACCTCAATTTAAACATCAGAGGGAAACTCTCAAAAGAGGTAGTGATGTTAGTCAAATCAAGTGACTATGTCTTCTTTAGGGGGTTAATCTTCGATAACTACGACGGAAAAGGCTGGAAAATCACAGACAAAAAACCCCAACAATTAACCGTAGTCAACCAGCCATTTTTCGTTCCAACTGAAGCCGGCTCAACCCAGCTTGCCCGAAAAGAAGTGATCCAAACTTTTTATGTTAACAAAGAAGTTTCCAACGTGATTTTGGGCGCTTATGAGCCAAAAATGGTTTATTTTCCCCATAGCACTCTTTGGGTAGACAGTAGTTTAGGAATGAGAGCTCCGTTCGTTCTACCCAAAGAGCTGGTTTATACTGTTATCTCTCTCGTTCCAAATCCATTTCCCGCCGAGCTGAAAAACGTAGTGGTAACCGAAAAACACCGTCGTAACCTCAAGCAATACTATCAGCTACCTCATATCTCCTCCCGAGTAAAAAAACTTGCCCAAAAAATTACCAGCTCCTACTCAAGTCAGTTCGAAAAAGTCATGGCAGTAAAAAATTTTTTGAAAAAAAATTACCGTTACGACTTAAACATTCCCCCTTTCCCGCCCGATAAGGAAGTGGTTGATTACTTTCTCTTTGAAAAAAAACGAGGTTACTGTGAGCATTTTGCTACCGCCTTTGTGGTTTTGCTTAGAGCAGCCGGGATACCCGCCAGGCTTTCGACTGGTTATCTACCCGGATACCTAAACCCCTTTACCGGTTACTATGAAGTAAGAGCATCTGATGGTCATGCCTGGGGTGAAGTCTACTTTCCTCCATATGGCTGGCTGACTTTTGACCCAACACCCGGCTTTGAAGACCCCGTTTTTGCTCAAGGGAAGCCATTTTTTTTGGAATTCTTGAAATACCTGGAAGCTAAACTCGGATTCAAAAAATTTATTGGT
>CALKMS010000008.1 GCA_938091145.1 uncultured bacterium | reverse complement strand
CACCACTTTCAGCTTGAGTTGCAATTGGTTCGGCTTGAGCCTCCGTTTCTTTGTTAATTTTGGCGGCTAATTTTTGAGCTCTTTTTTTGAGTTTATCAACGGGAGTGGAAAGAATGTTTAATACCGGGACTTTTTCCCAAGGGTTTTCATCAAAATAAAGTCTTAGGGTCGCCTCGAGACCAGCTAAAGTTAGTTTATCAATTCGCAAAGCTCGGTTTAGGTGATTCTTTTTTAGCTTTTCCACTAATTCTTTTTTGCCAACGATAATCCCGGCTTGTGGTCCGCCTAAAAGCTTGTCACCGCTAAAAGTTACAAGCGAAGCTCCCACTTTAATTGCTTCTTGAATCGTTGGCTCGCCATAAAATCCTTTCTCTGAGAGGTTTATTAGAGCTCCGCTCCCAGCATCGTAGAGGACAGGAATTTGATGTTTCTTTCCCAGCTCAACTAGCTCTTTGAGTTCAACTTCTCTTGTAAAGCCGACAATTCGGAAGTTCGAAGGGTGAACTTTCATTAAAAGAGCTGTTTCTTCACTAATGACGGCTTCGTAATCACGTAGATAGACCTTGTTGGTAGTACCAACTTCTATTAAATTGGCACCGCTTATTTTCATAATTTCCGGCAGGCGGAAAGAGCCACCAATTTCAATAAGTTCCCCCCGCCAGACAATTACTTCCTTGCCACGCGCTAAAGTATTTAAAGTGAGAAAAACAGCGGCAGCATTGTTATTAACAATAAGCGCATCTTCAGCTCCAGTTAAAGAAGTTAGTAGTTCAACGGCGTGAAAATAACGAGAGCCTCTTTCACCAGTTGTGAGGTCGAATTCTAAAGTTGAGTAGCTACCAGCAATATCTATTATTTGCTTTTGGGCTTTTTCCGAGAGTGGCGCTCGTCCTAAATTAGTATGGATAACAATCCCCGTGGCATTAATTACTTTTCTCAGGCTTGGTTTTAATTTGTTTTCTACTTTTTGAGATAGGTTTTTTACTTGAAGTAGCTTTTCGATTTCGGCAGAAGCCAAGGTGTCATTTTTTATTTTTTGGCGGATTTCGTCTAGTGTTTGGCGAATTTTTTCTACCACCAGGCGACGAGGTTGAGCCTGGCAAAGCTTTTGAAATTCTTTATTTTGCAGAAGCTCGTCAACAGAAGGTATTTTTCTTAGCCAATCTTCTTTTTTAGCTGCTACTTCTTTTTTTGCGGTTTTTTTCATCAATCCTCCTGATATTGAGCTATTTAGGTTTTCTGGCTTATAACTTTGCCTTATAACATTTTCAACTTTTTTAAAAATAATAGCAAGCGAGAAAAGGAGTTGAAACAAGGTAGAAGTTTGACCTGACGAATTCGCAACAGAGCTTGCCATTTCCCTCAAACAACCTGATTGCTTCGCCTGAGGAAAGTGTTTCATTGCGAGGACTGCGAGCCGAAGGCGAAGCAGGACGAAGCAATCTCTGAGATTGCCACGCCATTGAAAAAGGCGTCATTGCGCGAGGGTGCGTAAGCACCCGAAGCAATCTCTGAGATTGCCACGCTCGCCTTGCGGCTCGCTCGCAATGACAAAAAAGAGGTGTTCGCTCAGGCTCGCAATGACATTTTATTTCGCGTCATTGCGAGGACTGCGAGCCGAAGGCGAAGCAGGACGAAGCAATCTCTGAGATTGCCACGCTCGCCTTGCGGCTCGCTCGCAATGACAAAAAAAGAGATTGCCACGCTCCTCCCTGCGGTCGTTGCTCGCAATGACAAAAGGAAGGTGTCTTCGCTCGCAAATGACCAAAAAATCGCTCCAATGACAGGAAAGAGATTTGCAATGACCAAAGCAAATCCCTTTCAACCTTTCTTTAAAAACTTTTTTAAAAAAAAGAATAGAGGGCTTCTGAAAATAAGAGTGAAAAATTATCTTGCCTTTGTTTATCGGCTTTTGGTTTTCCCTTTTAGAATAAAGGAAAATTTAAGATAAAGAGAAGATTTGAGAAAAGTTTTCCGATTTTTCCTTTCGATTTTTAAGTGATTGAGGGAGTTGAAAAAAGCTTTATTAAAAGCCTGAAAATTTTTCCGCTTTCCAAAATAGTCGAAAGGCACGCCAACTGCAGCAAAAAAGCCTTTTAAAAGCCTGAAAATTTTTCCGCTGCTTTTTTAAAAAAGAAACAGAGTACATAAATGATAAGCTAAGATTAGATTTTTATTTGAGGTCAAGGTCTCGAAATCCTTTGTTTTTTAAGAGTTATATTAAAAGGTTATTTTATTAATTTCTTTAGCTTTTTCCAGCAGGTGCCAGCAACGACTTCTTTGGGCCTTCCAGTGGTAATTACCGTTATGTCGGGTTTTTCCGGTGGTTCGAAAACAGCACTAAAACCAGGTAATTTGACCGTTTTATCTTTTTTAGCCAGGGCATACAGACCTTTTGGGTCGCGTCTCATACATTCTTTGAGAGAGCATTTTACATAAATTTCCAGGTATTTTGGGATTAGCTTGCGGGCTTGTTGGCGCCATTTTTTTAAGTGGGCCGTGGCCGAAACTAAAACTACCAAATCATGGCTGGCTAAAATATCAGAGATAGCTATGAGAGATGAGTAGAAAAAGTCTCGTGATACTTCATCGTATCCGAGCTGTGGAAAATACTTTTGGCGAATTTCATCCGAGTCGATAACGGCGGTCTTGAAGCCTTCTTGATGGAAATAGCGAGAGAGATTGCGCGCTAAATTAGTTTTGCCAGAGCCTGGCCTCCCGGTAAGCCAAATAACCCAACCTTTTTTTCCAGAAGCATTCATTTATTTATTTGGAAATACTCGTTTACTGCTTGATAGTCAAAGTAGTCAGTTTCCAAGATATTGTTGATAAAGTTAAAAAGTTTTTTTCTTACGACTGGGGCAAGACTGGGATACCAAATGGGGGAGGCAACGACCAAAGCGCGCCAGACAAAAAACGGTGGGCATACTTTCAGAATTTCTTCGTCTTCGGTTTTTTCTAAATAGTTGCTGATAAAAAGATTGAAAAGTGAGCTGAAAGGTTCTTGAATTTTTTGGTAGGCTTGAAGGGAAAAGAAAAGAAAGTTAATGGCCATAGCGGTTAAGTCGTCAGCTGGTTCACCCCACTCGCCACGACTTCTATCGAGCACCCAAAAGTCTTTTTCAGTGTGAAAGAGAATATTCCATGGATGATAGTCACCGTGAACTTGTGAAAGTCGGTGGGTAAAATTTTTTAGTCGGTGACGCCAGCTAATGATCTTTTTTTCTAATTCTTCAAAGAAGGAAGGGGAAACAAATTCCCACCCAGGAGGGTAGTTGTCAATCAAACCCATTATACCTTCACCGTGACCTACCAAATCTCTTATTCGCCTGATGTAAAGTTCGGGCTGTTCTTTTTTGATTTGATGAATTTTTGCCAAGTAATTGCTTAAGGCTAAAACTTTTTCTTTGTCGGTTTTTTCTGCTTCAGTTTTGTTTTTTAAGGCTTCAAGATCTTCGAAGTAACCTCTTCCTTCGACAAACTCGGTGACTATAAAAGGCTCCTCAGCCTCTTTAAGGGAAATGAGGCCTTCTTTCGAAAAGAAGCCAAAGTCAACCGCTCTAACATGTTGAGGTAGCTGATTAAAAGTGTCATAGGAAAGGGTTATTGCTGATACGCGGTCAGCTCGAAAGTCGTGCCCGAAGCTATCGCCACGCATGGTTGAAAAGACAAGTTTCTTTTTTTCACCTTCGATTTCAAATTCTACTACCAAAGGACTGCCATAACCATAGCCTTTTAATTCATCCGTAGTTTCGGCTAGAAGGTCGCCAACTTTTAAAACTTTAACCGGTTGTTTGAAGTGTTTAGATAAAAAATTTTCAAACCAAGAAAGTTTCATTTTTTGCTTTTTTTAGCCGCTGATTCGAGCTTTTCGAACTTGGTGTTTCCGCATTCTTGGCATTTACGCGGCTTGCAGCGCCCCTCTTTAGTTGCGCCACAATTAGTGCACTTCCAAACTGCCATCTTTTACCTCCTTTCTTCTAAAGCTTGTATAAATTACCTTTTTAAGAATTATTTGCTTGGTGTTTCGCTGGTTCGGTTCTTGTTTACGATTACAGCGTTTACCGGGCAAACCTCAGCGCAACGGCCGCAGTCATTGCATTTTCGCTGGAGAATTTCGTATACACCATTATTCTCAACAACTGCCCAGCGGGGGCACTCATCAGCACAAAGACCGCAGCCAATGCACTGCTCTAGTCGGATGCGGTGGCTCATTTACTTCCGTTTCATCCTCCCATCTCGATTAGTTTGTATTTGCGAGTCCCCAGACCAATTTGTTCGGCGTATTCAAGCAAGTGGGTTCCGGGTTCTCGATTAATTAACTCAAACTTGTTTTTGTTTTCGGCTTTTTCGACTCCGTATATTAACGAAGCTTTATTAATGAGGTCAAGAGAGGCTTGGTCTAAAGCTACGCAGTCATCCGAAGCTAAAATTCCGATATCAGGAACGATTGGAGGATCGCTGTATTCCCAGCAATCACAGTCTGGGGTTATGTTAAGGAGGAAGTTGAAGAAAGCCATTTTCCCCTTTTTTTCAGTTTTAGCAGCTAGAGCGTACTCTGCCATTTTTTCTTGCAAGATTTTGGCGTCGGTTTCCCAGTTTATCGAAACAGCGCCTTTTAGGCAAGCAGCGCGGCACTCGCCACAACCCCAGCACTTTTCAAGGTCGATTTTAGCCTTTTGGAAATCAGGTTCAATAGTGATTGCTCGAGCAGGACAGTGACGAACGCATTGTCCGCATGCATTACACTGGCTTTCTTGAATGATTGGTTTGATATCGGAGTGCATTTCTTGTTTACCTCCCCGAGCTGCCAATCCCATGGAAAGGTTTTTAATTGCTCCGCCAAAACCTGTGTTTCCGTGTCCCTTAAAATGAGTAATTACTATTAGAACATCAGCATAGAAAAATGCCGAACCAATTTTAGCTTCTCTAAAATGCTTTCCGTTGATTTTAACCAGTCGGTAATCGAGTCCACTTAAACCATCGGCAATTATGATTGGGGCCCCAACGGTTCCAAAACCAAAACCATGAGCATAAGCAGTTACTAAGTGGTCAACAGCGTTAAATCTTCCCCCAAAATAAAGGGTGTTGGTATCACCGAGAAACGGTTTACCCCCTAATTCTTTAACAATTTCAACTATCTTGCGGGCGTAAATTGGTGGCAAAAAGGCGGTATTTCCTCGTTCTCCAAAGTGGACTTTAATTGCGACAATCGAATCTTTTTGAATTATTTGATTTAGTTTAAGGTTGTCTGCTAGCCATTGAAACTTTTCTAACCAGCTTGTCTTTTTTGGCTCAGTTCCCGCAAAATAAACTTTAGAACCGTCAGCTAAGGATTTCAAAACTCCTCCTTGGCAATTAGTGAAGCCCCATAAGCAACTGCACCAGCAACTTTCTTGGCCGGAAAAATTTTAACTAAAATGGGTAGTTCAGGAAAAGACTGATTTTTCAATGTTGTCAGCATTTCTTCCCAGAAAAGGTCTTTAGAGTTAATTAAACTTCCACCGATGACAATGATTTCAGGTGAAAAAAGATTGGTTAAATTTGCCAAGCCAATGCCAAGATGATGGCCCATTTTCCGAAAGATTTCGATGAATTTTTTTTCGCCCTGGCGGGCTTTTTCTGCCATTTCCTTGGCTGTAATTTTCCTACCGCTCACTTTTCTGCCTTCTCGTTCTAAAGCCCAGCCTGAAGCCAGGGCTTCCAAGCAACCTTTACCCCCGCAGTGACATTTTGGACCTTTAAGGGAAATACACATATGACCAAACTCGCCGGCTATTCCATTTCCCCGGTAGATTTTTCCATTTAGGACAATACCCCCGCCAATACCGGTTCCTAGAGTAATGCCTATGAGACTGGAGGGTTTTTTCTTCATTTTTTGGTATTGGGCAATCGCGAAACAATTAACGTCGTTCTCCAAAACAATTTCTTTTCCGATAAGACGAAAAAGTTTTTTCTTGAGGTTATAGTTTTTAAAAGGTAAGTTTGGGCAAAACAAAATTTCCTCTTTGCTTTTATCAACCAAGCCAGCTATTCCAATCCCGACTTTAACTCTGTTAAAGTCTGACAGAAGGCTGGCGATTTTTTTAGTAATTTCTTTTGCTGTTTTTGGGGTTTTAATTTGGCCTAAGAGTCTAAAGCCTTTTGAAGTTAAAAGGCCGTATTCAATTTTGCTACCACCAAGGTCAATCCCTAAATATTGGCTCATTTTGGCTTTCCTTTAGTGCTTTTCTTAGTTCGCGGATTGCTTTTAAAGCCTGATTTTTTTCTTTTTCGGATAAATCTATTTTACCGTAACGAGACTTTTCGTAAGGTTCCAAAAATTCGTTAATTTTTAAACTGGTGAAAAAAGTTTCTAAAGGCAAAAGCCATTCTCTTAAAGTTTGGTCTTTGCTGCGCTGGTAACCTTTTTTAGCCAGCTCTTTTGAAAGCGTAAAAAGTTCTTTGCCTAATTCGTCGTAAAATTGAGGTTTGGGTTTTAGTTTAAACTTTTGAATGGCAAAATATGTTAAGCACGTCAGTAAA
>CALKMS010000007.1 GCA_938091145.1 uncultured bacterium | reverse complement strand
ATTTTTTAAAAAAATTTTGATGTTACAACCAGCCCTTTAACTTCAAAAACAACAAACTAGAAGTTTTAAGCTTTTGGTCGAAGATAATAAATAGCCTAATAGGTGGTAAAATGAGAGAAGAAGAGTTTCAAGAGAAAAAAGGCGCTGGGAAATTCAGCTTATTGTGACACTTCTGGCTTTCCCTTCAACCATCGCTTTTATGGTGATGGTATACTTTTTAGATTATTTTGGGTTAATGAGACTTGAAACCTTCTGGGACATTTATAAGATTATTTTTGCTACCCTGGCAATAAGTTTTCTTACTTACTCAACCTGGCTTTCTCAAAACGAGAAACAAAAGATTTAAGAATTGTCGAGCGAGTGATCAACAATGGCCTTCAGTTAAAAGAAAACACCAGGGCTATTCAAATACTCAATGAAAATGTTGTTAACCTTTTTTACTTGAAGCAGGTCTCTGGCCTTTCAGAGTTTCTTCGAGTTTTGTTGAGACTTTTAAAGGCAGATGGAGGGGTAGTTTTTTACTGAAGGTAAAGCTCAAACACTGATTGAAACGATTGATGGGAAGAGTTTTGAAATAACGAAAGAAGTCATAGATAAAGTTAAAGAAGTTTACAATCAGGAGGAAGCAGCATATTTTGATTTGGTTTCTTTAGATAAGAAAACTTCAGGCAAGTGCGGACCCATCAAGTTTTTATTGCTCACTGCTCCCTTTTATTTTGAAGGCAAACTAGTTGGGCTGGTTGGCTTTTGGAAGGAAAAGAGTCGTTTTGAAGAAAGCGATTGTGAACAAATCAAGAAGCTGGTTGAAGGGATAGAAGTTGCTTTGGCAAACGCCTATCTTTTAAACGAAAAGGAAGATAGGTTGAGGGGTTTGGCTGAAGAGCTAATAAACTGGATTGAGCTTAAGGCTCCCAACCGTCGTGGGCATGCCTGGGAAGTAGCTTATTGGGCTGGTCGAATTGCAGAAGAGCTCGGTTTAAGTGATTTCGAAGTAAGGGAGATTCAGCTCGCGGCCTTGGTTCACGATATCGGCTTGGGTGGTGTTAATAAATTTGTTTTGGGAAGGCCTGGTCATCTAAGTCCTGAGGAGAAAAAAGAAGTTGAAAGACACGTTGAACTGGGGAAAACCATTCTGGAAAAAGCGCGTTTTCCTACCAGGATAGTTTCGATGGTCTATTGTCATCACGAGAAATGCGATGGAACTGGTTACCCTCGAGGGTTAAAAAGAGAGCAAATACCTCTAGGTGCTTGAATAATTGCAGTGGCTGATGTTTACGACGCTTTAAATCACCCGCGGAGTTATTGTGAAGCTCAAAATAAGCAGGAAGCACTGAAGCTTTTACTAAAAGGAGTTCCAAAAAGGTTTGATCCCCAAGTTGTTCAGGCATTTTTTAAAGAATGGGAGGACGAAAATAAAAGTCAAGAATTGACTTTTGGATCTGCTTTTAAGTATCACTGAAAAAATGCTCATGTTAGTTCTTTTTTTAGACTAATCTTCTCTGGTAAAATTAATTGTTTGGTTTCGGAAATCTTTTGCTATGAGGAGGCGGTTTAATTGAGGTTTCCTGTTACACGGCTTCGGCGCTTGAGAAGAAATGAGAACTTACGGCGGATGGTGCGAGAAACTTTCCTCACCGTTGAAGACCTTATTTACCCGATGTTTGTTGTTCCGGGGAGCAAGATAAAGGAAGAGGTTAGTTCAATGCCGGGGGTTTATCGTTTCTCTGTTGATGAGTTGGTTAAGGAAGTAATGGAGGTTAGTTCTTTATCTATTCCGGCTATTATTTTGTTTGGGATTCCAGAAAGCAAAGATGAAGCAGCTAGTGGTGCTTATTCTGAAGAAGGCATTATTCAAAAAGCAGTAAAAGCGATAAAAAAGGAAGTGCCCGAGATCATTGTTATTACTGATGTTTGCCTTTGCGAGTACACCAGTCACGGCCATTGTGGTGTGATTAAGGATGGAGAAGTCGATAACGATATTACTTTAGAACTTCTTGCTCAGACAGCTCTTTCCCATGCTGAAGCAGGGGCTGATATTGTTGCTCCCTCAGATATGATGGATGGACGGGTAGCAGCTATTCGCTCGGCATTAGATGAGTCTGGTTTTAAAAACACTCCGATTCTTTCTTATGCTGCTAAATATGCTTCAACTTTTTACGGACCTTTTCGGGAGGCGGCTGAATCCGCACCCCAGTTTGGTGATCGCCGCTCTTACCAGATGGATCCACCAAATGCGTTGGAGGCCTTGAGAGAGGTGGCTTTGGATATTGAAGAAGGAGCTGATATTGTGATGGTGAAACCCGCTTTATCATATCTTGATATAATCAGGATGGTTAAGGACGAATTTGGTTATCCAACAGCTGCTTACAACGTTTCCGGAGAGTATTCGATGGTAAAGGCGGCTGCCCAGAAAGGATGGCTTGATGAAAGAAAATTAGTTATGGAGATTTTAACCTCAATAAAGAGAGCTGGGGCGGATCTAATTCTTACTTACCATGCTAAAGATGTTGCGCGTTGGCTGAAAGAAAACTAAAACTGGCAAAGATAGCTTTATAATTTTCTCCTTGCCACTTTGGCTTGAAGAAAGGAAGTTAGGGAGATGGAAAAAAAATTTGTTTTTGAAGAGGAACGCAAAGACTTTAAAAAATCTTCTTTGAGGATGATTGCTTGGGAGGTTACCCGGGCTTGCAATCTTGATTGTGTCCATTGCCGAGCTGCTGCGGTTAACGAACCATTGCCAACCGAGTTTTCGACCCAAGAAGCATTTGAATTTTTATCTGAGGTTGCTTCTTTTGCTCGCCCAGTGATTATTTTGACGGGAGGCGAACCACTCTTGCGCTCTGATATTTTTGACATTGCTGCTTATGGCAAAAAGCTTGGTTTGACAATTGTGATGGCTCCCAACGGTACTCTAGTTGATGAGAGGGTCACTAAAGAAATGAAAAAAGTTGGGATAGACAGGGTTTCTATAAGTATTGATGGTTCAACTGCTGAGATTCACGATGCTTTTCGAAGAGTACCTGGCGCTTTTGAAGGAGCAATGAGAGGGATTGAGGTCTTAAAGCGTGCGGGAATAAGTTTTCAAATAAATACCACCGTTACCAGGCACAATCTTGGTGATCTTCAAAATCTTCTTGAGTTGGTGAAAAAAGTTGGCGCTGCTGCCTGGCATGTCTTTTTGTTGGTACCGACAGGGAGGGCTAAAAATTTAAAAGAAGAAGAGATATCCCCAGCAAACTATGAGAAGACTTTAAACTGGCTTTACCGTGTTCAGCGAAAAGAAGAAATTTTTGTTAAGCCAACCTGCGCTCCTCATTATTATCGGATTTTTGTTCAGAGAAGCCAGAGAGAGGGTCATGCAGTTGAATTGCCACATCAGCGATATGAAAGAATGACCCGTGGTTGTTTGGGTGGTATTAGTTTTTGTTTTGTTTCCTACGAGGGGGACGTTTATCCGTGTGGTTATTTGGAAGTTTTGGCAGGTAATGTCCGAAAAGAAGGATTTCGGAAAATTTGGGAAAGTTCTCCGCTTTTTCAGGAGTTAAGAGATTTTAGCAAGCTCAAAGGGCGCTGTGGGCGTTGCGAGTTTGTTAGTTACTGCGGGGGCTGTCGGGCTCGTGCTTATTCCATTCAAGGTGATTATTTAGCTGAAGAGCCTTACTGCGTGTATCAACCGATGAGAAAAACAAAAATAAATAAGCTTACTAAGGAAGCTTGACAGCGTTGAATTTTCGAAAGCAAGAAGTTAACGAAAGTTTGAAAAGTGGACCTTATTTGAAGATTGGAAATCGGTTGGTTGACTTTGCTCGAGAGAGGCCGCTGATTATGGGAATTTTAAATGTTACCCCTGACTCTTTTTCTGATGGTGGGCTTTATTATCGGTTTTCTGATGCTATTAATCATGCAGTCCAAATGCTTAATGAGGGAGCGGACATTATTGATGTGGGGGGCGAATCAACTCGGCCAGGTGCCCAGCCTGTTCCTTTAAAAGAAGAGATTAGGCGAGTTGTTCCTGTGATTAAGCATTTGAGGAAAGAAACCGAAGCTATAATTTCAATTGATACCTACAAACCTGAAGTTGCTCTTGAAGCTTTAGAGGCGGGAGCCGATCTTATTAACGATGTTTATGGCCTGCGTCAGCCTGGTATGTTGAAGCTGGTGTCTGAAGCGAAGAAACCGGTGGTGATAATGCATATGAAGGGGACGCCGAGAACGATGCAAGATAATCCTGTTTATGCAAACGTTGTCCAAGAGGTTTACGATTTTCTCCGGATTCAGCGGGACAAGGCTATTGAAGCTGGCCTATCAACTGAACAAATAATTATTGATGTTGGCATTGGCTTTGGAAAAACTCTTGAACATAACCTTGAACTAATACGCCATTTGGACTATTTTATGACACTTGATTGTCCAATTTTGCTTGGCCCCTCAAGGAAGTCTTTCATTGGTCTGATTCTTGACTTGCCAGTCAACGAGAGATTAGAAGGGACATTGGCAGTGGTGGCAATTGGGGTTATGAAGGGCGCTAACATAATTCGAGTCCACGATGTTAAAGAAACATTAAGAGCGGTTAAAGTTGCTCATGCATTAAAAGGGAACTGAGATTTTAATTTCAATTCGGTTGGTATATAATTTCCCGCGGTTACATTTTTTAAATTTCTTGTGAAGCGAGGTAAAGAAAAATGGATTGTCCAAGATGCGGGGCCCCTTTACCGGAGGAGGAAAAAAATCTTTGCCCCTACTGTTTTTTTCTTTTAGGGAATCTTTCTAGTGAGGGGGAGAGGAAAAAGCCGATGGAAGCGGAAGCTTCTTTGGGAAGCGAGAAGTCAGAAGAAAAACCCACTCAAAGTCAATCGGAGGTTAGCGGAAAAACTCCTTATTCCCTTACTATGCTTCCTACTGTTCCTTCTATTGAGGAAGATGATGTCGAGGTAGTTGATTTTTTTGGCGCGAAGTTGAAATTAAAACGGAAAGGTTTAGCTCAAATCCTTTCAATGGATATTCGGGAAGTGTTGACTGGGAACTGGATAGTAGTAAAAAGGCGCGACCCTGCTACTATCACAGCAGCTGTTCCGACTTTAAACGAAGAAGCTTCAATGGAGGAATTCACTGAGTACCTTTCTTGGGCGGGCCAGGTCTTTGGTTTTCAAGTTCAAAAAAATCTTTGGGAAAGTCAATCGGGCCGTAAAATCTGGATTCAACCGATTATAGAAGAATTTTCTCTTGAGGGAGCGGTTCGACTGATAGAAGGTTTGCTTTCTTCAGAGACGAAGCTTATAGAGCCGATATCATTTTTGTTGGTTGCCCCTTCACAAGCTCAGGCGGGAGTTTTTAAAGCGGCAATTGTTCAAAGAGAAGCACTTCATTTAATAAATGTTATAGCCTTTGAAGATCTACGTTTGCTGTTGGCTTTAAAAGAGAGCGGTTGCCTTTCTCACCAATCTGTTTCCACTTTGCTTTTTCCGCTGGCCGGCTTAGATATTCATCAGATACTTGAAGTTGTAGCCGAAGCGGTTAAAACCTTTCCAAGAATTCCTTGATAAATTGGTAAAAAGCGTAAATTGATGCTGACAAAGCGACGCTAATTAAAAGTGGGGTTTCAACTTTTGCTTTTGGAAGGCTAAATAGAGGAAAAAGCCAGGCGTAAGAAATCCAGAGCAAAACGGAGGCCAGCCCTAAGCCTACAAGGTCTCCTTGCCATTTTTTGAGAAAAAGCTTACTGACAAAACCCAAAACCAGGGCAGCCAGACCCCAGATAACGGGCTGAATCAGTAATGCAGGTTCTTTCAAAAAGGGCGAGAAAAGCTTAGCTATAGCCTGAAACAAGGTGTCATTTTGTTTTAAATTGGGATAAGGTAAAAATTTATTGGAAATCTCAAAGGGCCAAAGTTTTAAGCGGCTTTTGATTACCGAGATTTCAAAAAAAATCCCACCGCTGACTGCAACTAAGGTTGAGTAAGAAGGACTGAGAAATAAGGCCACCATTAGCGGAAAGGCAAAAGGAGCCTTTATTGAATCCAGTAAGAAAACCAAAAAGGGCAGCGCTCCATAAACTGGTTTAAATTCATTAAAAAGCATGGCATAAAAAGCAAAAATTATAAAGTAAATTAGTGCTTGGACTACTGAAAGCTTAACAAAAGGCAAAGAAATAAGTATTGCTAGAGTCCATAGAGTCAAGCGTTCGGAAAGGAAAGTAACTAGGAAAGGAAGAAGAATTATTAGAAGTTTAAAGCGGGGAGGATAAAAACTGTTTTCTTTGAGATAGTAGTAAATAGCTAAGGAAGAAATAACTCCTAGCAAAGCCATTTCCAGGTAAGATGATTGATTGACAATTTTTTCCCAAATTGAAGGTTTTTTAATAGGAGTAGTTTTTTTGCTGACTGCTTTTCCCAACACTTGGGTTACTTCTTCTAGGGGGATAGCTGGTTTGATGGTGGAGAGTGCTTGTTTGAAAGCTCGGGCTGATTCGTAGCGAACGTCCGCATCTTTTGAAATGGCTTTTAAAGTAATGGTATCAAGCTCTTTCGGTACTTCCGGGTTGACCAAGCTCGGCGGAGCGGGATTGAAGTTGATGATCCGAGCGGCAGTTTCTCGGAAGCTGCCGGCATAGAATGGATTTTGACCTGTTAAAGATTCGTATAAAACAGTGCCCAAAGCAAAGATGTCGGCGGTTTCATCAACAAATCTTCCCGTGATTTGCTCGGGCGACATATAGCCGAGGGTGCCAACAATTTTTTTCTCAACAAATTTTCGACTGATTAAACGCGCAATGCCGAAGTCAGTAACTTTAACTCGGCCATCTTTTAAAACAATAATGTTTTCCGGTTTAATGTCGCGGTGAATGATTTCAAATCCGTGAGCATACTCAAGAGCTTCGGCAACTTGCGAGACAATAGAAATAGCCTGAGGGACAGTGAGTCGACCTCTTTCCAAAAGAATGTCTCGCAAAGTAGGGCCATCCAAATACTCCATGATGATGAAGTAGTATTGAGGAGTCTCTTCAAACTCAAAAACAGTGACAATATTGGGGTGATTCAGGTTGGCTAACGTTCTAAGTTCCCGGAGAACACGAGGAGCGGTGGTGGGGGAAGCGGCTATTCTTTTAATGGCCACTTCTCGGCCGATTTTTATGTCGAAAGCTTTAAAAACCTGGCCGGTTGCTCCTTCGCCAATTTTTTGTAAAATTCGATATCTATTAAGTAAAAGTTCGTCCATTTGGGGAAATATTATCATTTTTACTTAAAAGTATAAACAAAGTTTTCGTTGAGTTTTTCTTGACGTCAATCATTCAGGTTGGCTATAGTTTAGCTGAAATGAGTTTTATAAGGCGATTTTTTTCCCAAATAAAGGAGTACCCACAGATTGGCTTTTATCTCATCCTTTTTTTTGGGTTTTTGCTGGGTTGGCTTTTTTCTCTAACTTTAAAGCCAGCGTTTTGTAAGAGTTGTCATGAAATGAAACTTGACTACTTTTCCTGGCAGAAATCTCCTCATCAGGGAATTAACTGTCTTAACTGCCATGTTGAGCCGGGGGTTGTAAATCTTTTGGTTGACAAGCTCAAAGCGTCTAAAGAGCTTTTTCTTCATTTTACGGGTGGTTATGAAAAGCCAATAAATAAGGGTAGCCGTTTAAGCAAGGAGCTGCCTTCAACTAATTGTTTGACTTGCCATCCAGATCCAAAGAAGAAAATTAGTTGTTCAGTGATTTTTGATCACCAGGTGCATGCTGA
>CALKMS010000006.1 GCA_938091145.1 uncultured bacterium | reverse complement strand
GAGTGGTTGATTTGCCTGAACCGGTGGGGCCAGTTACCAAAACAAGTCCCCGTGGCTTTCGAGTAAACTCTTCAAGAACTAAAGGCAAGTTAAGTTCTTGTAAAGTTGGTATTTTGACAGGGATTAAGCGGAAGGCGCCTGACAGACTGTTGCGCTGAAAAAAAATGTTGACTCTGAACCTTCCTTTACCCGGTAAAGAATAAGAAAAATCATACTCCCAGTTTCTTTCCAGTATTTCCCGCTGTTCCTGTGTCAAGATGCTATAAAGCATTTCTTTGGTGTCTTGAGGCATCAGCTTTGGATAGTCAAGAGGTACCAATTGTCCGTGTAGCCGAATCATGGGTGGCGAGCCTACAGTAATATGAAGATCGGAAGCTCCTCTTTCAATCACTTCTAACAAAACTTGATCGATACTGATCAATTCGATTGCACCATCCTTTCTGTGTTTTATTAATTTTATTAATTAAGCAACAACCCGCAATAATTCTTCAATTGAAGTCAAGCCCATCTTTACTTTTTCGAAACCATCCATCCTTAAAGTTTTCATTCCTTCTTCAATTGCAACCTTTTTAATCTGCTCAGCCGTAGCTTTCTCTACAGTGAGTCTTTCAATTGTTTCGCTCATTAGCATAACTTCGTAAATACCTATTCTGCCTTTATAGCCCGTATTATTGCACTTAGGACAACCTTTAGGGCGGTACAAAGTGGGAATCTCTCCGTCTTCATCCAAAGGGAAACCAATCTCCTCAAGAGCTTTGCGTGATGGTTGATACGGCTCTTTACAATCAGGACAGAGCCGTCGAGCTAACCTTTGAGCCTGAACGCAATCAATTGCTGAAGCTACCAAGAAGGGCTCAATTCCCATCTCAATTAAGCGAGAAATAGCTGAAGGCGCATCGTTGGTATGAAGAGTTGAAAAAACCAGATGACCAGTCAAAGCCGCTTCAATAGCTATCTCTGCTGTTTCGCGGTCTCGAATTTCACCAACCATTAAGATGTCGGGTGAAGCCCGAAGAAGCGAGCGCAACCCACGAGCAAAAGTAAACCCAATCTTCGGATTAACTTGAACCTGATTAATGTTTGGCAAGCGATATTCCACCGGATCTTCAATTGTGATTATATTTTTATCAGGCTTGTTCAAAATATTGAGGGTAGCATAAAGAGTGGTAGACTTGCCCGAACCGGTAGGACCAGTGATTAAAATTGCGCCGTAAGGCTTGGTAAAAGCCGATCGATACCTTTCTAAACTCTCGGGAAGAAAACCAAGTTTATCAAGGTCAAGAAGAACGCTTTCTTTAGCTAAAACCCGCAGGACTATCCTTTCCCCATAAATCGTTGGTAAGGTAGCAACTCGAAAATCATACACCTTTCCGCCAACTGAGAGAGAACAATGGCCATCTTGCGGCTTCCTTTTCTCGGCAATATCTAAACTGGCCATAATTTTAAATCGAGAAAGAAGCCCCGCTTGAATATTCTTTGGTGACCTCATAACCTCGTGTAAAACGCCGTCAATTCGATAGCGAACTCTTAAGTCCTTTTCCTGTGGCTCAATGTGAATATCACTTGCCCCCTGCTTGACACCTCTGGTTATTATCATGTTAACCAGTTTTACAATTGGAGCATCTTCAATTAGCCCCTCAATTGACTTAGTAGCTGCTGACTCCTCAGCTTCTCCCAAAATTTCCTGCAAATCTTCTTCTACTTCCGTTACTTCAGTCATCTTGTAAGAGCGGTTTATTGCCTCATTCAGAGCCTCTTCGCTAACCTTTAGTGGTTTAATTTCATAACCAGTTGACATTCTCAGATTATCTAAAACAAAGATATCGTGAGGGTTTACCATAGCCAACAAAAGTTTGTTTTCTTCAAAGCCCAGCGGCAAAATTTTTTTCTTTCTGGCTTCAGCCTCACTAACCATCATCAAAGCATTAGGATCAACTTTGTATTCAGTTAAATCAATTTCTTCTACCCGCTCGTAGGCCTCCGTCATCTTTTTTAGTGCCACTTCTCGCTCCACTTCCTGAATTAAATCAGTAAGATCAGTCAGGTCTTCAGACACTTCCCAACTGTAATAGCGTTCAATTGCTTCCTGAATTTCTTCCTTCAAAGCTACTGCCGGTTCGACTTTCATCCCGGTAAGTGACTCAACTTCCTCTCGAGCAACCACATCCCGAGGATTTGTCATGGCTAATAATATCTTGCCATCCCTCACTTCCATTGGAAGTATCAAAAACTTTCGGGCCAGGTCCTCAGACACAATTTCAAGTGCTTTTTTTTCTGGAACTTCTTTTTTTAAATCAATGAACCTAAGACCAAGCTGCTGTGCAATCATTCTGGCCAGGTCTTTTTGACTAATGTAACCAAGATAAACCAAAGCCCGAGCCAGAGGTAAACCTGTTTTCTTTTGCACTTCTCGAGCATCATTTAATTGATCTTCACTAACTAAACCCGATTCAAGCAGAACGGCCGTGAGCTCTTTCTTTGGCATTTTCCTCTTCCTTGCTTAAAATCTTATCGGCATAATCAAGAAAATCTTGATAATAAGGAGAGTTCTCATCCAAAACCAGTTTGCTGCCGTCGCTAAAACGCAGCTCAACCATTTTTGAGCTTTTCGCCTGGTCTTCAACTAATTCTTTTTCATCCTCATGAACGCCAATGTTCAAAGAGGGCAGAAATTTTCTTTTTTCTCTGCTTTTCCCCAACCAAAACGCAAAAAAAACAACGCCACCAGCTAAAATCATTGCCAAGGCAACCCAAGGACCCAAATTAACCTTCCTTTTTGACTTTATTAATCTTTCCTTCTTTCTTTTCAATAAACTCCAGAACTTTAGATAAAAGTCCTAGTAAAACCATTTTAACACTTTCTTTTTTGCGGGCGTCGCATAGATAAAAGGGAACATCATCTGAAACGCCAAGTTTCTTGCGCAATTGAATCAGTGCTTTTTCGTCTAATCCATCGGTTTTATTAACAGCAACTACATAGGGAGCCTCAGAAATAGTTTGGAAATAAGTTAAAAGGCGGAAGGCTTCCTTAAGGCTTTCAACGTCTGAGTAATCAATCAAAATTACAAAGCCGAGCATCCCCTCCGAAAGTGTCTCCCACATAAAACTGAACCTTTCCTGCCCCGGCGTTCCAAATAGATAAAGAGCTACATCACCGGAAACCGTAATCCGACCAAAGTCCATTGCCACCGTTGTCTCCTCTTTCTTGGCAGCGTCACGGGGATTTGTAATTTTTCGCTCAGTGGTTAAAACTGCAATTTCACTGATAGTTTTGATAAAAGTTGTTTTTCCGGCATTGAATGGACCGGTGACAACAATTTTTACTGATCGCACTTTTGCACCTACAATCGTCGAATGCTTTTAATTACTTGCAAAACAAGTTCCCGAGAAATATTTTCATCCATAGCAATTTTTTTGCCTCCTTCTTTTTTAACTTCTTCCTTTTTTGATTTCTTTTCTTCTTTTTCTAACGATTCTTCAGAAATTTCTGCTGTTGGTTCCTCTCCTTCTGTCAGAGCCGTAAGTTCTTCCAGCATTTCTTCCAACTCTTCCTCGGGAACCTCTTCCTTCTTTTCAACTTCGACTTCGACTTCAGGCTTGGTCTCTGCCCCCGCCGCCCCAATGGAACCCAAAATCTGCTCAGTTATTCGAGCAGTAATCTCCTCAACTACCTGATCCGCTTTCCTTTTGATTTCTTCATCAGTTACTCCAGTAGATATCTTCTCTCTTGCAGGTGGTTTTGGCTTTTCTTCAAGTTTTCCAGCCTTTTCTTCTTTCACTTCTTTCTCAGCTTCCTCTTTAGTCGGCGCCGGCTGCTTCAAAGTTATGACTTCAGCTTTCTTTTTACTGCTTGGCTCAACCAAAGATTCAGCTACCAACCGATAAAGAACCCGACAAGTTTCAAACTCGGAAAGTCCCATTTGCTCCGACAAACTGCGAACGTCATTTTGACCATCAAGATAATAAAGGGCTTTCCATTCAACTGGTTTCAAGGTGATGTCTTTGCCAACTTCAGCCGGTTTCAAACTCATTGTAAAAACCAGATCTAATGAAGGTATTTTTTCCTTGACCTTTCTCCATTCTTCCAAGCGCTTTTCTGTAACCGCCATCAATTCCGAAACATCAACCGTCACTCCAATATCAAATTCTGTATCTCCCTTATTAGCCTCAAAAAAGAAATCTCCTTCTTGCCAGGTAAACACATCGAACAAAGAATCAGCCAAGTGTTCAGATAAAAGGCTTCTCAAGTCTTCTTGCGAAATTAATCTCCTCGCAATCAAATACTCACCAAGTTTTATACCGCTTTTGGCCGATTCCTGAGAAATCTTTTTAATCTCCTGAGGAGAAGTTTTCAGAACTTTAGATAATCTCTCCTCAAAAGGAGCTGCCTTCCAACCGGAATAAGCAGCATAAATTCCCCCGTTCCGAAAGTATATGGTGCTGCTTGTATCCCCAGCGGTAATCACTAAAGCGCCGGTTTTCTTCCCCATTGAAATGAGCTGAAATATTTCCGCTAGAGTGAAATCTCTAAGATTTCCTTTAAGAGCCATAAAAGCCACCTATCCCTTTAAAGCAATTCGCCAATTTCTTGGGCTGCATTTTTTAAGTCATAAAACACTAATCCCAACTTGGCTTCCTTTCGGGCAATCCCCACAAGCACTGCCTTTTCCTGAGCCGACATCAGGAAAACAAAACCACGCTCCCCTTCAACAAATACTTGAGTTAGATTGCCTTTACCAAGCTCATGAGCAGCTTTTTCGCCCAAACTTAAGATCGCTGCTGACATCGCTGCTACTCTGTCTTCCTCAACCTCAGCAGGCAAAGCAGAAGCCATTATCAACCCATCAAAACTAACTAGAGCTGCTGCCTCAAGATAGTCAGAAGAATGAAGGAGTTTTTCCAGAACCTCATTAAGCTGGCGTTCCCGACTTTTTTCAGCAATTGGTGTAGTTGTTTCAACCGAACCATTCTCAACAGGCGAAATTTGAGCATCTTCATCGCCAGTAGCATAAACTCCGCCTACTTGCTCCTCTTCATATTCCCAGTCACCCGTTTTAATATGCTCCATCTTTCCTCCTTTCCTAAGCAATTACACGTAAAACTTCCTCAATCGAGGTGATACCCTCTTTAACTTTAAGAAAACCCTCCTCTCTGAGGGTTATCATTCCCTCCTCAATTGCCGTTTTTCTTATTAAATCAGTGCTTGCCCTTTCCACTGTAAGCCTTTCTATATTTTCGCTCATTAACAAAACTTCGTAAATACCTATTCTGCCACGATAACCTGTGTTACTACAATATTCACAACCTTTAGCCCGATAAATAACCGGAACTTCACTTCCTTCATCCAATGGAAAATTAATACTCATCAAAGTTTCTAAAGAAGGAGTATAAGGTTCTTTGCACTCAGGGCAAAGAACCCGAGCCAGCCGTTGGTTCACAACACAATCAACCGCTGATGATACCAAAAAAGTTTCCAGGCCCATCTCAGTTAATCGGGTTATAGTTGAAGCAGCATCATTGGTGTGAAGAGTGGATAAGACAAGATGACCAGTTAAAGCTGACTCAATAGCAATTAAAGCCGTTTCTTGGTCTCGAACTTCCCCAATCATAACTATGTCAGGATCATGTCGTAGAATTGAGCGTAAAGCAGCAGCAAAAGTCAGTCCCGCTCGGGGATTAACCTGAACCTGATTCAAGCCAACCAATCGGTACTCCACAGGGTCTTCAACCGTTATCACATTTTTCTCAACCGAATTCAAAAGGGAAATGCAAGAGTAAAGAGTAGTGGTCTTGCCAGAACCGGTTGGCCCAGTAATAAAAATGGCTCCGTAAGGTTTCAAGAGGGAAGATTTCAACCTCTCAAGGCCCACCTGAGAAAAGCCTAATTCTTCCAACTTCATTAAAGCAGTGCTCTTCTCTAAAAGCCTCAAAACCACTTTCTCGCCATGAATCGTTGGAATGGTAGCTACTCTAAAATCAATTGGTCGACCATCAATTATCAAACTAAAGCGGCCATCCTGAGGAAGGCGTTTTTCAGCAATGTCCATATTGGCCATAATCTTCAACCGCGCAGTTAAGCCGTGCTGCACCCTTTTGGGTGATTTCAAAACATCATGAAGAACACCGTCAATTCGATATCTTATCCTCACCTCGCTCTCCTGAGGATCAATGTGAACGTCAGCCGCTCGACTGCGCGCTGCTT
Organism: uncultured bacterium; assembly: GCA_938091145.1. Taxonomy (GTDB): domain Bacteria; phylum Actinomycetota; class Aquicultoria; order SKW223; family CALKMS01; genus CALKMS01. The sequence continues at coordinate 13,345 of CALKMS010000006.1, read as the reverse complement.
CTGTCAAAATATAATTTGCCAGTTTAACAATGGGTGCTTCTTCCTCTTCCTCTTCTACTTCCTCAATTAGGCTTGACGGTTCAACCTCTTCAGCTTCACCAACAGCCGTTTCCATCATTTCCTCGACTTCTCTATCCATCTGAAAGTTTTGAGATATAGCGTTAATCACATCGGATTCGGTGGAAACAACTGGTTTTATTTCGTAACCAGTCATGATCCGCAAATCGTCGACAGCAAAAACATTAGCCGGATCAGACATTGCCACGACCAACTTGTTATCTTTTATGTCAATTGGTATTAACTCGTAGCGGCGAGCCATATCTTCAGGAATTAAAGCAACAGCCGCAGGATTTATTCGATAATCAGAAAGCTTCAAATAAGGAAGATTGGTTGCTTTAGCCACCGCCTTGGCTATATCTTCTTCGGTAGCATATCCCAATTCAACCAGAGTTTTTACCAGACTGCGGCCATCGTGCAAGTCCACAGCCTCTTGCAACTGATCTTCAGTAATTATCCCGGCATCAAGAAGTATTTTGCCCAACCTTTTCTTTAGTCTCACCATTTAAATGCCCTTTAAAGCAGCCTCTGCTGCTTCCCTAAGTAACTTTAGTTCAATTTCGCTTCCTTCCCAAACTTGAAAAGAACCCTGAGCCTGAAGTAGAAGCATTGGCAACCCGTTTAAACTCTTTCTACCAGTATCTTTTGCCCATTTAAGCAAAGGAGTTTCTAAAGGAGAATAGATCATATCATAAACCAAACTTGATGCTGGTAAAGCAGTTAATACCTCCTCATCTAAAGGTTTGCTTATGCCATCCATCCCAACAGGTGTAGCATTAACCAGAATATCCGCTTCCGCCAGATAAGGTTTTGCTTCGGCCGAAAGATCCACAACCAGAGCTTCAACTTTTGGAAAGCGAGACCGCAATACAGCAGCTAACTTCTCGCCTCTCTCTCGAGTTCGATTAGCTAAAACTATCCTCTTCGCTCCTTCCATCGCTAAACTTAAAACAACTGCACGAGCCGCACCCCCAGCCCCCAACACCATAACCGTTTTCCCTTCTGCTCTCACTCCAACTTCTTTAAGAGAGTCAATAAAACCACGACCATCTGTATTATAACCAATTAAGGCTCCATCCTGAAGATGAATAACGTTTACCGCTTCAGCTATTCGAGCAAAAGCTGACACTTCATCAAGGAAAGGAACCACTACTTCTTTGTACGGCATGGTCACGTTAAGTCCAACAAAGTTCAGCTCTTTAAAGCATTCAAGAAAATAGGAGATTTTATGAGTAGAAGGAAAAGGAAAAGGCAAATAACACCAGTTTAGATTGAGTTTTTCAAAAACATAATTAAAGATTGCCGGTGAAAGTGAATGTTCCACCGGATAGCCTAAAATTCCCACAATTTTAGTTTTTGAATTGATTATCATCGCTAATCTTTTATATTATTATCGACCATCAAACGCTGATTTTTAGGCTGATTCCTGGCTAAAATTTTTTTCTCAACTGCTCTCAAAAAACGCGTATGTATCAACTCTTTTGAAGATAAAGGTTTTATTAAAACAGTTAGAAGCCCTAGCCGATTCCCACCAAGAACATCAGTAAAAACCTGATCGCCAATGACAGCAGCCTGTGAAGCATCTACCCCAAGAATGGAAAGAGCTTTTAAAAAAGCCCTCTTTCGAGGCTTTCCAGCTGGAGCTACTAATGGCAAGCCAAGTTCGTCTGCAACCTTCTTCGCTCTTCCCTCCCAATTATTAGAAACAATGCAAAGTGAAAGCCCGTGCTTTTGCGCCTCTTTTATCCAGCCCCTCACTTCTTTGCTAACTTTTTCCTTGTCCCGGGGCACAAGAGTATTATCGAGGTCAATTAAGACAGCTTTTCGGCCATTCTTAACAATAATTTCTGGTTTCGCTTCTTTTAAACTTTCAAAATAGAAATCGGGCAAGAGGCTTTCTTCAATTTTTCTGAGTAACATTACTTCATTATATCACGCTTCAAAAGATTAACGCTTAAACCATTGCTTTTTAGCTTTTTCTTTTGCTCTTAAAAACTCTGCCTCCGTCCGAGTAAAAATATGGCGACCGCTTCGCGGATCGCTAAGAACGTAATAAAGATAATCCACTGGTGCCGGGTCCAAGGCAGCTTTTAAGGATTCAATCCCTGGATTACAAATCGGCCCAGGTGGTAATCCCGGATGGAGATAAGTGTTATAAGGAGAATTAACCATAGTATCCTTTTCAAACAAGCGCTTCTTATGATAGCCAAGCGCGTAGATAACCGTAGCATCAATCTGTAAACGCATACCTTTGTTCAAACGATTATATATAACGGCTGAGATCAAACGACGTTCAGAAGAAACTTTGGCTTCTTTTTCAATCATCGAGGCAATTGTTACCCATTTATGAACAGTTAAATTTTTTTCAGCCAGAGAATCTAAATTCAAGCTTTTGATTTCTTCGCCAAACTGGTTCAACATCAAGTTGAGAACCTCTTTTGCAGAAGAACCCTCCCAGATAAGATAAGTTTTAGGAAAAAGATAGCCTTCAAGGCTCGGAGTTAAATTAGAATCCAGAAATGGTTGAGAAAACTCATTTGCTCCATTTAAAGCTAATTTCAAAACCTCTTTTTTGGATACCTTAGCTTCTCTTTCTAGTCTTTCGGCAATTTGAGAAACCGTAAAGCCTTCAGGAATCACCACCTTGAAAAGACCTTTCTTGGGCTTTGAAGTCAAAACCTTCAACGTCTCTTCATAATCCATAAAAGTTTTCAGCCCATATCGACCAGGCTGAATTTTGCGGTCCAGCCGTTTATTTTTCGCGAGATAACGAAAATACCAGCCGTTCTTAACTATCTTTTTTTCAACCAACAAGTCAGTTAAGTCCAAAAAAGACAAACCAGGCTCAACCACAACCTCCACCGGTCTTCGTTCTTCCCAAGGTAAAGGAAAAACAAAAACATAAACGGCGGTAAGCAAAAAAAGAATTATTAAACAAAGGAAGAGAAAAGTCTTTCTCATTTGTTCAGATCATTCCTTGGCGCGCTGGTAATCAAGATAACTCTGAAGGATGAAGGCAGCCGAAAGAGCATCAAGTTGGCCTTTTTTTTGGCTAATTCTTTTTTTGCCACAAGCTTTGAGGGAATTAAATGCCAGCTGAGTAGTAAAGCGTTCGTCCCAAAGAACTATAGAAACACCCTTTAAACTTTCCTTGAGGCGTCGATAAAAAGCCATAACCTTTTTAGTTTGTGCTGTGGGCTTCCCTGAAAGACCAACAGGGTAACCAACTATTATTTCGTTCACTTTTTTTTCCTTTACAACTTCTTTAAGCTCTTCAAGTTCTTTTTGGCCTCGATTAATAAATTTAAGCTCACCCACTAACGGTGAACTTGAACTCTGGATTGCTATCCCTATTCTTTTATCCCCAACATCAAGAGCCAATCGAGTCATTAACTCAGTCGGTCCAAAAAACTTTTGATTAAATCTTCCCCTTTCTTTAGAACATGGTCTAAGTTTTCAACTCCAGATCCACCACCCTGAGCCAAATCTTTCCGACCACCGCCTTTGCCATTAAGGTCACTTGACAAAATTTTTACAACTTCACTCGCGTTAAAGCCAAGCTCCACTGCTTTTGGCTGTGAGGCAGCAAGAAGGTAAGCCCGCCCATTGCCTTCCGCTCCTAAAAGCACAACAAGTGCTTCCTTTCTTAAGAAGTCGGCAATTTCCCTCAAGTCTTTCGAATTGTCAACCTGGGCTTTTGCCACTACAGCTTTAAAATTACCAATTTGAAAAGAGTTGGCCATAAGTTGTTTTGACAAATTTATTAGTTTTTCTCTTCGACTAATCTCCCTTTCTTTTGCCATCTCTCTGTTTTTTTCCACTAAATCGATAGCTGCTCTTTCCAACTGATTCACATCTGTCTGTAAAATTTGAGCCAAACGGCTCAAAAGCTTTCTCTTTTCTTTAAAATCTTTAAGAGAAGCAAAGCCCGCCACCGCCTCAAACCGCCGAAGATTAGCTCCAACGCTTGTCTCCTGCTTTATCTGAAAAAGACCAATTTCGCCAGTTCGAAAAACATGAGTTCCGCCACAAAGCTCCTTGCTAAAACTGCCAATCTCTATAACTCGAACGAAATCACCATATTTCTCACCAAACAAAGCAATAGCTCCTATTTCTCGAGCATAGTCTAGAGTGGTAATGTAAGGCTTTACCGGATGATTTTCTAAGATTTTTTGATTAACCAAAAACTCAACTCTCTCCCTTTCATCTAAAGTGAGAGGTCGATAATAAGCAAAGTCGAAACGAAAACTATCAGGACCAACATAAGATCCGGCTTGTCTCACTTCCTCACCCAAAACCCTCCTCAAAGCCCAGTGAAGGAGATGAGTTGAAGTATGATGACGAGCAATACTTAATCGACGCTCACGGTCAATAAAAGCTTCTACCTTAGCATTAACTGACAGGCGGCCAGATTTAACCCTTCCTTTATGAACAATTAACTTTTCCAAAACCTCCTGAGTGTCCAAAACCTCAAATTCGCCTTCAGGAAACCTAATAACTCCTGTATCGCCAACCTGGCCACCTTTCTCGGGGTAAAAAGGCGTCCGCTCCAAAACCACTTCTCCCTCTTCACCCTCTGTCAATAAAGTTACTTCTTGACCTTTCCTAATCAAAGCTAAAACTGAGGTTTCAGCAGAAAAACGCTCATAACCTAAAAACTCCGTTTCACAAACCCTCTCTTTTACTTTCTCGTAAGTTTCCTTATCGAAATGAAAGCCCTTAGTTTTCCAGAAAGAGCGCGACTTCTCTCTTTGTTTTTCCATGACCCGGTTAAAACCTGCCTCATCAATTTTAAAACCCTTCTCCGCAGCTATTTCTCGAGTAAGCTCCACTGGAAAACCATATGTATCATAAAGGCGAAACACTATATCGCCTGAAAGCATAGGCTCTCCCGAGAGAGAAGCGAGGCTTTCTTCCAGAATCTCCATTCCTCTTTCCAGAGTTTCGTAAAATCTTTTTTCCTCGGCATCCAAAACGCTTTTAATAAATTCCTTTTCTCGCTCGATCTCGGGGTAAACTGACTTCAAAACCTCAATTGTAGTTTCAGCTACTTGTGAAAGAGCAGGCATTTTAGCGCCAATCAAATAAGCATGGCGGACGGCTCTTCTCAAAAGGCGTCGAACAACGTAACCGCGCCCCTCATTTGAAGGTATAACTCCCTCGCTTAACAAAAAAGTTAGAGCTCGAGAGTGGTCAGCAATTATTCTATGAGATCTTATTGAGAAACGATCTTTTTTGGGAGCCATTGACTCAACCGTTTTCATTATTGGATCAAAAAGGTCAGTTTCAAACACGGACCCCTTTCCTTGAAGTAAAAGGGCTGCTCTTTCTAAGCCCATTCCAGTGTCAATGTTTTTCTTTGGCAAGGGATGGCACTTGCCACTCTCATCACGCTCAAGAGACATAAAAACCAAGTTCCAAAGCTCAAAATAGCGATCGCAATCACAGCCGACAGTGCAACCTGGTTTGCCGCAACCATATTCTTCTCCTCGATCATAAATAATTTCTGAGCAAGGGCCGCAAGGGCCGGTTGGTCCAGCTGCCCAGAAATTGTCTTCTTCTCCTAAACGTACGATTCTTTCGGAAGGCACTCCAATTTTCTCTTCCCAAATTGAAGCGGCCTCATCGTCTTCAAGAAAAACAGTCACCCACAGATTCTCTTTCTTTATCCTGAAAACCTCCGTAACAAGCTCCCAAGCCCAACTAATTGCTTCTTCCTTAAAGTAATCTCCGAAAGAAAAATTGCCCAACATCTCGAAAAAGGTCAAATGCCTAATCGTTTCACCAACTCGATCAATATCGCTCGTCCTCAAACACTTTTGACAGGTAGTAACGCGAGGATACGGCGCTTTAGCTTTGCCTAAAAAATAAGGTTTAAACTGAACCATTCCAGCTGAAGTAAAAATTAAAGTGGGGTCTTCTGGGATTAAAGAAGAGCTTTTAAGAACTTTATGGTTCTTATTTCGAAAAAAATCAAGAAATTTTTTTCTTATTTCTTGACTTTCCATAGCTTTGCCTCGTCTCCTTTTTTTTCTTCCGAAGAGCCTCGCTCTTCTAAAAAATAGTAAACTATCGCCTTAAGAGCAGCGGCTGCTGGTATAGAAAGAAGCATCCCCATCGCCCCCCAAATAAGACCACCAGCCAGCAAAGAAAAAACAATCAACACCGGATGCAAGCGTACCTGATAACTCATTATATTTGGAGAGATGAACAAACTATCTATCTGCTGAACGATAATCATAGCCAGCACTGCCAACAAAGCTAACCAAGGTGACTCAAAAAGGGCAACCAAACCAGCCAATACAGCACCCGCGAGCGGTCCAAAATAGGGAATCACATTTAAAACACCAACAACTAAGCCTATTAGTAAAGCATAATCAACTCCCAGAATCAAAAGTGCCAGAGTGCAAAGTATCCCAACAGAAAAAGATACCAAAGCCTGTCCAATAACAAACCCCCTCACTACTTTAGAAACTCGCGAAAGCAACGCCTGGCCATGAGAACGATAGCTCAAGGGGATAAGCTCATAAACTGTTTCCCTAATTACTTCATAGTCTTTTAAAAGATAAAAGCCCAAAAGAAAAGAAAGAACAAAATAGAACACATTAGTAAAAAAAGATGAAACAACATTAAAACCTAAAGAAGGTAAATTAGAAGCAAAACGGAGTAAAAAGTTGCGGAGATTTTTGACTGCCTGGTTAGAAACCTGATCAAACCAAGTAGGAATTCCAAGGCGTGAGTACTTTGACTGCAGATAGCCAAGTTCAGTGCTGAGACGTCTAAAGTATTCCGGTATGTTTCGACCAAATTCATAAAGCTGACGAGAGATCAAGGGCACAAAATAAACGAAAAAAAGCGAAAGAATTATAAAAAAAACTAGGTAAACGATGACTATACTCAAAATCCGATGAAAGCCACGCTTATCAAGAAAGATGACAACTGGTCGGAAAAGATAAACAAGCCCAACAGCCAGAATAAAAGGAGTTAAAATGGGTTTAAGAAGGTTCAAAAAATAAGCAAAAGTTAAAGCCAGGATTAAAACTCCAAGCACACTCCAGACTAAATAAGCAAATTTTCTATATTTTATTTCCTCCCTGTCCTCCATCATTACACCAAGTATCTAAATGAAGAAAGGGTATCATAAAAAAATATTGAGTTGAATAGGTAAGAAATAGTAGTTATCTTTTTTCCATTCCGGCATTAGAAACTTCAATTTTTTGCCTGAGCTCAGCTTCTTTTTTCTTGGCTTCTTCTAATCCAATTTGAACAGCCAACAATAGTCTTTCTCCAAAATCATCAAGACTGCGACGGGCAAAAATCAAGCTTTTTTCAGCCACCCTAAGACTAAATTGGTATAGTTTACTCCTCAACCGCGGATTGAGAAAAAACCAAACAGCAAACCCAACTGTCAGCCCCAAAAAGACTCGACTCTTCCTCATTTTTAACCCCGTTTAAGAAGGAAGTTTAAGGCTTTCCGTGCTCCCGAAGAAAGTGAAGCCAACTTTATTAACGGAGAAGAGATAATTTCTTTAATTACTTCCACGGTAGCATTAACTTTTCGACTAATGTCTTCCGCTGATCTCATTATTTCATCAGCCCTTTTAAGCTCAGAATCAATATCATTCAAGGTCGCCTCAATCTTTTTCAGCAGGGAAGGTAGGTTAGCTTTTATTTCCTTTAAAATTAAATTTAGAGAAGAAAGAGTGCGCGCCAAATTAATTAGAACATAGACAAAGAAAATGCCAAGAACAACGGCAACGACAACTAAGACCGTATCAAGAATCAAAGGTAAATTCATATTAGAAATAATACCATAAATTAACAAATGAGTTAAAACTGCCGTTATTCTCGGTTTCCCAATTTAAAACTAAACTTGTAATTCAATTTCAAAAAAGCTGAAACTTACCTACTTTTATCTAAAGGCAATTGTTGCTCTTTCTCATTCTAGAGCTGAGAAGTAGGATTTAAAAACAAAAGCCTACAATTGCCGAGCAATGGTAAAAGCTCTAATTCTCTTAACTTTGCCTTCTTTCTTCAATACCCGGCAGGCTTCCTTAAGAGTGGTCCCAGTTGTTAAAACATCATCCACAAGTAAAAGCTTACTGCCACTTAGGCGATTGTGAACTTCAGGCTTTAAACTAAAAACGTCTCGAAGATTCTCTTTTCTTTCTTTAAAACCCAGACTTTTTTGCTCAACTGGTTCTCGCCGATAAAACAATGTATCAACAAGCGGCAACTCAACTTCCTTTGCAATCAACTTTGCCAACATTTCAGCTGGGTTAAAGCCTCTCTCTTTTAAACAGCGGCGAGTAGCAGGGATGAAAGTAACAAAATCAACTTCTCTGAAATAACCTAGATAATTCTTGACGCTCAGTCGGATTAAAAAATCAGCCAGTTTCTTTTTTCTGCCCAGCTTATAATGAACCAAAATTTCCTTCATCATCCCCGTATACGGAGCCAATGAACGAATTTCAAAAGTTATCTTTTGCTGAAAACAAAAAATGCATTTTTTGACTTCATAGTAAGCTGGCTTCCCGCAGTTTTGACAAAGCGGCGGAACAAAAATCTCTTGTTCAACCCTTTTTGAGCAAGAAGAACAAATTAAAAGCGAGTCAGTAAAGCTGTGGCAAAAAAGACATTGATTAGGAAACAACAAATCCAGCAAACTCTCTAATACAAACACTCTGGCGCCCCCAAATTGAAAGACTATTTAAAAAATAGAGTGAATTAAAGGAATTGTCAACAAAGAAAAAAGAGTACTGAAGAAAATAGTGGAAGCAATTAAGGCAGTGTCTAAAGAGTATCGCTCACCAATAATAAAAGAAAGCATCATTGAAGGGGTTGAAGCTTCAAGTAAAACAATCTTTTTAAGAGAGCTTTCAAGCCCTAATAAGAAACTTAAATAGTGAGCCAAAAAAGGAGAAAAAACCAGTTTTATAAGTGTAGCTAAGAAAACAAAGGGGGAAAGAGAAGAAAAGGAAAAATCCAGCGAAAGTCCAATTGAAATCATTATTAAAGGAATGCTGATTCCGCCTAACATTTCAAATGTTTCATAAAAAAAGTCAGGCAAATGAACTCCCAAAAAATTAAGAAACAAACCGCCCAGAAGAGTTATCATTGGAGGAAAACAAAAAAGCTCCCTCAGAAAATTAGTTTTCTCCTTACTGGACCCAAAATATTCGGCTACCAAGAGACCTAAAGTAAAGGCAAAAACCACTGTTCCAAAAACGTCATAAAAAACTGCTTGAGCTACAGCGCCTTTGCCATAAAAAAGCTTAGCTAAAGGGTAGCCAAAATAACCAGTGTTTCCCAAAGAGGCAGCCAGCAAAAAACCACCCCTTGAAGCTGGTTCCTTAATCCAAAAAGAAAAAAATAAAGCAAGTGACCCAGCGCCTGCCATCACTAGCCACGCTAAAATGGGGATTTTCATAAACTCAAAGCGCAAGGGGGTGGCTAAGAAAACATTGAAAATAAAAACTGGCAAGGTGAGATTAATAATCAACTTGTTAATAACTTGTCGTTCATTTTCTCCTAAAAAACCAATCTTCTTGGAAAAATAACCAACTAATATTAAGAACCAGAAAGGTAAGAATTTACTCCAAAAAAACCTAAACATCAAATTTCCTCTTTGAGGCAAGCAATTTGATCTTTAAAAGGAGGAAAAATTACCCCTTTTTCCGTTATAAAAGCCGAAATAAAAGAGGCAGGAGTAATGTCGAAAGCCAAGTTGTAAGCTCTAGCAGCAGGCGGAGCAAGCGTTCTACCTGCAAGCTCAATTACTTCGCTTGGTTGACGTTTTTCAATTGGAATCTCTTCCCCCTGATATAAATCAAAATCGAAAGTCGTCAAAGGAGCCGCCACATAAAAAGGGAGGCGATAATGGAAAGCCAAAACCGCTAAGGAATGGGTCCCTATTTTGTTAGCCGTATCACCATTTAAGGTAATTCGGTCTGCCCCAACAATGATTTTATCGACTTCTTTTTGAAACATCAAAAATCCAGCAGCGCTATCAACAATAATCTCATACTGAATACCAATTTTCTCCAGCTCCCAAGCTGTTAAGCGACTTCCCTGCAGTAAGGGGCGTGTCTCATCGACAAAAACTTTGATTTTTTTTCCCTGTTCAAAAGCTTTCTTTATCACCCCTAAAGCTGTTCCGTAGCCGGCTGTTGCCAAAGCGCCCGTATTACAATGGGTAAGAACTGTTTCCCCTGATTCCAAAAGAGCAGCCCCATATTCAGCAATTTTCAGGTCACTCTCCAAATTCTCCTGATAAATCTTTCTTGCTTCTTTCTCAAGTTCATCCAACAGTTCCTTGCTTTCAACATCTTTTATTCTAATGATTTCCATCATCCGCCAAACTGCTTTTCTTAAATTGATCGCTGTCGGTCGTGTGGCCACTAGATTTTCTGCCACTTTTTCAATACTTTCCCGAAAATTTGACTTCTTCCGACATAATTCCCGCACCGCTACCACCATCCCAAACGCGGCTGCCACTCCAATTGCCGGCGCTCCCCGAACTCTTAAAGAACTAATAGCTTCACAAATTTCAGCGGTTGTATTTATCTCCAAATAGACTTCTCTTTCGGGCAACAAGGTCTGATCGAGAATGTAAAGCTTACCTTCCTTCCAATCAACCGCTTTAAAATCCTCCATTTTCCTCCTGCGACACCCTCTTCCAAACGGAAGCAATAAAATTAATCTGAGCAATTCTTTCTATTGTTTCCGCCCGAATCATAACCGAAACCTCATCAGCACCAACCACCACTGCTCCGTGCCTCTCCATCAAAGCAATGTTTGAATCCTTCAGTCGGCCAGCAACCTCCCTGCCTAACTCCAAGGAGTGAGGCTTGATATAGGGGACCGTCACCACCCCACCCAAAACTCCTTCAAACTCAGGATTTAAAAAGTCAATTTTTGCTCCGATTAAGCTAAGGGCAATTAAATAAGGTGAGTGAGTGTGTACTATCCAGCTGATATCACTTCTCTTTTTGTAAATCTCAAGATGGAGAGGTAACTCAGAAGAAGGTTTGCCCTCACCAATAATTCTTCCTTCAAGATCAACCATCACCAAATCTTCATTGTCCATTTTTTCCAGAAAACCACCGGTTGGAGTAATTAAAATAGCTTCCTCAGAGAGTCGCAAACTTACATTACCCATATTTGCCCAGACAAGGTTTTTTCGCCCAATCTCTTGAGCTAAAGATACCAGTGCTTTTCGGGCTTGCTTAAGCTCCAATCAGCCTCCCTTTTTTATACCTTTTCATTTCATAAAGCTGGTCATCAGCCCGCCGAAAAAAGGAGCGCCAGTCATCATCGCCCTCAAGAACAGAAATTCCCATACTTAAGCTAATGTATTCGATTTTTTCATTTTCAAACAAATCGTTAAGTCTGGATGCAACTTTTTCCGCCACTGTTTTATCAGCGTCAATCAAAAGGATCAAAAACTCATCTCCTCCATATCTGGCAGCCAAATCAACTTCTTTTCTGATTACTTTTAGAATCAACCTACCAATTCTTTTCAAAACTTTATCTCCCTCCAGGTGCCCGTAAGTGTCGTTGTATTTTTTGAAGTTATCAACATCAATAACAATTAAAGAAAGCGGATAAGCCTGACGTCTAGCCCGAATGATCTCAGATTTCAAGCGTTTAAAAAAATAACGAGCGTTGTAAAGTTCGCGAGTTAAGCCATCACGCACCGAAGCTTCTTCAAGCTCTGATAACAATCTTCGCATCTCAGTCACGTCGCGCGAAGTAGCCATAATCCCCAAATACTCGCCTTTATAATAAACGGAGCGATATTTAATTTCAAAAATCCGACCATCAAACTCACTTTCTCTAGTCACTATCAAATCAGGATCCTTCTTGAGCTTCTCGACAACTTCTAGCACCTCCTTTTTTCTTTCAGGAGAATGGCAGTCTAGGAAATTTTTACCTAACACTGAAGCCGGATCTCTACCTCTCAACTCAGCCGAATTTTTATTGGCATAAACAATTCTGTTGTTTTTGTCAACAAAGAGAACACCCTCGGGCATTTCTAAAAGCAGAATAGATTCAATGGGTAATTTCACCAAAACAGACCTCTATGTTCCCTCTTCCCAGGAAGAAAGGTATTTTTTTTGCTCGGGACTTAATGAATCAATCGAAATACCCATTGATTGAAGCTTAAGAGAAGCAATTTGGCGATCAATTTCTTCCGGTACAGCGTAAACTTTTTTTTCTAAATTTTTTCCATTTTTCAAAAGATATTCGACTGAAAGAGCTTGATTAGCAAAAGACATATCCATGACCATTGCCGGATGCCCTTCGGCAGCTGCTAAATTAATTAAACGACCTTCCCCTAAAAGATACAGCACTCTTCCATCTTCCATTCTAAACTCTTCAACATAATCTCTAACTTTTCGGCAAGACTTACTAAGCTCCCTCAAACTCTTAATGTCAATCTCAACATCGAAATGGCCAGCGTTAGCCAAGATAGCACCATTTTTCATTACCTGAAAGTGTTTTCGAGTAATAACATTTATGTTGCCGGTAGCGGTGATAAAGACATCGCCTTGCCTAGCCGCCTCTTCAAGAGACATCACTTGGTACCCATCCATTGCCGCTTCCAAAGCTTTTAAAGGGTCCACCTCGCAAACTATTACCTTAGCTCCCAATCCTTGAGCTCTCTTCGCCAGTCCCCGGCCACACCAGCCATAACCACATACAACAACAATTGAACCAGCAAAAAGGAAATTGGTTGCCCGCATTATTCCATCAAGAGCGCTCTGGCCCGTTCCATAGCGATTATCAAATAAATGCTTAGTTAAAGCATCATTAACAGCAACCACCGGATAAAGCAAAACTCCTTCCTTTGCCATACTTTTCAATCTTATAACCCCAGTGGTCGTTTCTTCGGTACCTCCAATTACTCGGCGAGCTCGATCAGGGTATTTTTTGTGCAAAGTAGAAATCAAATCAGCTCCATCGTCCATTGTCATCATGGGTTGAGTAGCCAAAACTGCTTCAATATGGCGGTAATAAACTTCACTGCTTTCACCTTTAATTGCGAAAACAGGAATTTCAAAGTCCTCGACCAACGAAGCGGCAACTTCATCTTGGGTTGAAAGAGGATTGGAAGCGCAAAGAGCTACTTCAGCTCCCCCTGCCCTCAAAGCAATCATCAGATTGGCAGTCTCGGTAGTCACATGAAGACAAGCCCCAATCTTCAAGCCCTCCAAAGGTCTTTCTTTTTCGAACCTTTTGCGTATCTGAGTTAGAACTGGCATAAATCTTGCAGCCCACTCTA
>CALKMS010000005.1 GCA_938091145.1 uncultured bacterium | reverse complement strand
ATCACCTCCTTTTAAAATTGCTTCAAGATTTCTAAAAGCCTGCCTCACCTCCTCTTCAAAATCTTTCTTTACCTCACCACTCAATGGGTCAACACCGAGTTGGCCAGAGATAAAAACTAAATTGCCGACTTTAACCCCTTGAGAATAAGCTCCTAAAGGTGTCGGAGCCTCTTCGGTAAATATTCTAATCACTACACCTCCTTTAAAAACTTTTTTACCATATTCAAATCTTCGGGTTTGTCCACGTCTAACCCGATCTCAGCATAAGGGGTAAAAACTGCCTTCAAATTGTATCCTGTAAGATAAGAAAGCCTCCCTTCTGCCTCCTTAACTGTCAAAGTGCGAGTCAAAAACTTAATCAAAGTGCTAAAGCCTAGAATCTGAGCCAGCTGGAAAGGTTTTTTTCGCGCTTCTAATAATTTTTCCCCTAAATCCCAGTTGTCAATTAAAACCTGAGGGCGAAGTAAAATAACATTACCTCCAGTGAGGAAACCCTCTCTAAGCTTTCCATAAGTTCGCTGGCTTCCAGGGAATTTTTTCTCCATTGTTTCGCGCGAAAGTACAGGATAGTAACCATCAGCTAAAAAGTAAAAAGACCTTTTTAAAAAGTCACTCAGAGATTCAGAAGTTAAAAGCGGAAGGTCACCCGAGACCAAAAGCAGCCAATCACTCCGCGGAAAAAGTCTCACTCCTTTTTTAAGCTTCCCTATTAAATCGCTGTTAGAAAACTCAACTTTGACCCCAGAAAGCTTTTTTTTCTGTTTAAATGGCGGAATAAGAACTAATATATCGCTTATCTCGGAAGTGGATTTTAATGCTTCAAGAGTCCACTCAATTAGCCAGCGCCCTTTTAGAGAAATAAAAGACTTGGGTTGTTTTTCTCCTTTTAAGCTTCCGCCGCCCAAAACTATTACCGGAATGGACAACTCAAAATCTCCTTCTGAGCATGGCTTTCAAAATAAGCTTCGATAATCCGACCAGGTAAATTGCGCCAGGCTTTTTTTAGGTTCTCCAACTTTTTAGTTTCTCGAGATAAAGCAAAGAATGCAGAGCCGCTCCCGCTTAAACCGGCGTATTCAACCCCAGCTTCCCGAGCCAATTGCCTGGCCTGCTTTAAAACGGGATAGCGCTCAGAAATTACCTCTTCAAAATCATTTTCTCCCCATCTGAGATGAGTGTAATTAAGATTGCTAATCTCTCCAACCAGCTGGTTTTGAGCGGAATGCGCGTCCCACCACTGGTAAGCTAACGACGTAGAAATTGAAAATTCAGGTATGTAAAGCAAAACTGGCCAAGTAGGTAAATCAGGTAATTTTTGAATGACTTCCCCTCGACCGCTTACTAAACAAGTACCGCCTATCAAAAAGTAAGGAACATCAGAACCAATTGATTCCGCAAGATTTTTCAAGTCCACCTGACTGAGCCCCAAATTGAAAAAGCTATTTATGCCTTTTAAAACAGTTGCAGCGTCAGAACTAGCTCCGCCCAAACCACCACCCACCGGGATGTTTTTAGTCAGCTTGATCCGAAGCGGAGGAAAATCGGCTTTTTCTCGCAACTTTACAAGAGCTTTATAAACCAAGTTTTCCTCTAATTGTAATGGCAAATCAGAAACCAAATCATCACTGGAAGAAGTTATTATTTCAAGCTCATCATACAAAGTTATCGTCTGTAAAAGACTGTAAATATGGTGATAACCATCCGATCTCCGGGGGCCGATTTTTAAAAATAGATTAAGCTTAGCGGGCGCTAAAAGATTGAATCTCACCAGAACATATATGTTTTCATTAAACTGGTTTTACTAGTTTAGCCAGGGAAAAAGACTTTCCCCGTCGCCTGGAGAAGAAAGCTCAACAGTCTTGGTTAAAACGTCAACGTAAGTGTAGGAAATCCGCCGAACTGTCTCTCCTTCGACAACTTTGATAACGAAAAGGTTTGGATAAACTTCTTCCAGCACACCAATTCTTTCCAAGACCCGACAGCGCCCTAAATTTGTTCGGAATTTCATTTCACTTCCCAAGCGAGAGGAAAGGTTATCCCGAATTCTGTCTAATAACTCAAGCTGGGTTCTTCGATCAGCCATCCAACCTCTCTCTTAACCTTTGTTAAGTTGCAAGTATAACAAATTTTGCAACAAAAATCAAACCCTATTAGCCCTCACTCAATCAACGATAAAAGCATGGTCAAAATTCGACTACTTTATTTTCCGAATAACCAACTCTAAAACAGACCCTTTTATCGATATTTCCCTTTTGGATGGCACAAATCGCAAAGTCGCCGGCCATGGCAGCGAAAGCAAAGCTCGCGCTGACCGCTCTTATGAGTCTGAATAAAATTTTGGCCGTGCGGCCATTGTCCTTTACCTCCCAAACCTAAATGACAACTGGCACAAAAACCAGGCTCTGAATGGCAACGATAGCAATTTTTTTTGTTAACAAAAGCCTCTCGGGCATGTCTCCCTTCCCGCCAACCAAAAGGATGAGGCATTTCTGTTTGATGGCAATAATCACACTTACTTAAAGTCGACAGTTGGTGACAGTACTTACAGTTCGGCCTTTTTACTAAATGGGAAAGGCGGTATTTTGAAAGGTTGGCATCTGGATTATAAGCAATATCAACACGATGACAGCTTAAGCATTCGAGTTTTTTATCTTCTTTTAAATGGCAAGGAAGGCAAAGTTCCATCATCGCCTTAACCTTACCCTTTTTATGCCCCTGGTCGGGATGACACTCAACACAATGTTTACCGGTGATAATTTCTCGATGACTCATCTTAATTTTCTTTCCAACCAAACTCTTGGTAATTTCCTGATGACAGTTAAGACAAGCTGAGTTGGTAACTCTTTTTTTGTAACTCTTCCTTTGCTTAAAAAGATACAACCAGAGGTTCTCCAGCCCATCGAGTTTGGTTTCCACCCATCCGCTAAATCCCGGCTTCTGATGACAAGAAAGACACCCAGCCTTCACGTGCTTCGAAGTCTTCCAAGAAGAATAATAAGGCCTAATAATATGGCAGCTAGAACAGAACAAAGGTGAAGAAGAAAGGGAAAAAACAAGGACTAAAAGAAGAAAAACAATCACCAGGGTTGTCAGACGGGCTTCTCTTTTTTGAAAAGCTCTTTCCTCTTCATCTTTTTCCTCTTTTTCTTCCTGCTCTTTTTCTTCGATCAAAAAATAAAACAGCAAAGCAGAAAAGGCAACAATTAAAGTAAAAACTACCAAAATGCTTAAAAGTAAAGCTGCTTCTTTAGGAGAAGAATGAGGATCATGAAAAACTTTTACCGCTCTCTTCCAGACTTCTTGAAAAACTGAAAAAAACTCTGAAAAACTATTGCTTCTTGCCTTAAATGACAAAACTGAAAGCATCATAAAAAGTTTAACACCAAAAGCAACGGGAAAAAGAGTTGGCCAACTAAATTGATTGAAGGTGTTTTCCTCTTACTCAGCCATTACCTCAAACTTCTTTACTTTATAGAAGTTAACCGAGCTTTTTACTTCAAAATCCGCCGTTTCGCCTTTCTTAACCGTCACCATACTAAATGGTTCTTCAAGTACATTACCCGCGTCATCCAAAAGTCTGACTTTGACTACCACTGTAGCATCACTGCTTCCTTCATTTTTTATCTTACCTTTCACAACCGCCATATTAGTTGTATTAGGTAATAGTTCTTTGCTGATAATAGAAATCTGAGGTCCAGGCCGGTTGCACCCAAGCAAAAAGTGGACTAACATCAAAGAAACCAGCAAAGAAAAAAGCCAAAATTTCTTATACATTTATACCTCCAATGTGCGATGATAGTATAGTTTTAAGAGTTACCTATTGTCAAGCAAAAACCTACCAAAAAACAGTAAGGTAACTCCTGTTATTTATCTTCCTTACAAGCTTTTTAAACTTTTGGCTTTCAACTTGATTTAAAACTTTTGCTAGCTGAAGTGAGCTATAAGTCTAACACTCTAAATTCCGGCGTCGTCTCACCACTCTGATCCTTTGAACAAGATTTTTTGTTAGCATAAGGACAAATAATGACAAAAACTTTTATATAAATCAATCGTTCAACCCAATAACTAAAATCA
>CALKMS010000004.1 GCA_938091145.1 uncultured bacterium | reverse complement strand
GTGGAGCCCTGGGGGCCGTCAAGCTTTGCAATTTCTCCTGAAGGAAACTTTTATATTAATGACGGAGTTAATCGGGAAATCGATATTTTCAGTCCTGATGGCAAATGGCTAGGCTCAATTGCTTACCCAAATGAAGTTGTTGGAATAGTAGATATTCTCTTTTATCAAGGGAATTTAGCTGCTCTTGATTTAGCTTCTCAACCACCAAAAATTGTCTTATTTGATCCTATTAGCAAAAAAATTACTCATTCTTTTGAACTAAATCCCCGGGTGACTGAAAACGTTTCCAGGCTAAGCATTTCAAATGATGGTTCATTAACAATTAAGCAAGCGGAAACCAAGGAGCTACCCGTCTGGAAAAATGGAAAACTAGTTGAAAGTTCAGTCATTTCTGATCAGCTCAGCAATCCACAAGCTAAATGGCAAATAAAAATTAAACCAGCCGACCTTCAATCCAACCCCCACCAGGCTGAAATTGAAATAAGCTCAGGCAGCTTGAGAAAAAATATAAAGTTTATTTCTGATAAAAACTTAGGCTGCCTGAGCTACCTCGGGGGTGACAACCGTAAAAGCTTGTTTTTTTCCGTTGAAGAATTCGATTTAAAACCAGAAATCAATGTCGGGGTAACTGTTAAAAAATTTGATTCCGACGGAGTTCTTCAGGCTCAAGGTTTCTATCCCCTCAATGAATGCGAAATTTTTAACTTTCAACGCAATTTAATAGTTCACTCAGGAGAAATTTACGCTATGGTTCCAAGAAAAAGAAAGGTCTCTATCGAAAAAATAAACCTTGAAACAATAGGCACTGCTGAAATGATAAGTGACTGCTTAAAAATAGGAAAAGTATATTTTTCCCAATCTTTAACTAAGCTGTTTAATTCTTTTCATTTTTACTCTGGGAAGCCTGCTTTCGCTGGTATTACAGAAGGCTGGACAAGAAAAAATGCTAACAATCTTGCCTGGGATTACTATGAAAACAGCTGGTACTGTAGCTACGCCAACTATGCTCGAGATTGCTCAAACAACACCCGTCCTCGATACATCACCAGCTATAATCGTTATTACTCAAGTACTCCTTATAAATGGGGCGGTTGGCACACAATTAGTCAGTTCAATTCAGCAATGAATAATGGAAAAGATGCTGGCGATATTGACACCTCAGCAGTTAGCTCCTGTACTTACGGGGTTGATTGTTCAGGATTTGTTTCTCGTCTCTGGCAGTTAGGGGAAAAGAGAAGCACTTACAGCTTAGATAATAGCGATATTGCTTTTTCTATTCCCGCTGAGTCCGTAACTCTGGGTGACATCTTGAATAAACCTGGCAGCCATGTAGTCTTTGTCCGCTATATTTCAGGGAATGGAGTGCAAACCTGGGAATCAACCAAGTCTAATAGTTATGATAGAGTAGTAACAATGTGGCGTTCCTGGGAAAATTTAAGTGGATATAAAGCGTACCGCTACCGTTTTTGGTCAACAAATTAAATTTTTAAACTATTTTTAAACTAAAAAGGAGGGATTTTGAAAATTTTAAAAATTAAAAAGCCAGCAGCTATTTTATTCATAGGTTTGCTCTTGCTCTCTTTCCCTGGCCTTTCCTGCCAGAAAAAAACCACCAAGTCCGTAAAGAAGAATAAATTAAAAAGCAAACCGCTGTCCAAAACTCTCACCAAAGAGCTGGCTTCAGACCTCGAATTTTTAGTTGCCAGTTACGATACTCAACTCTTCAAAAAAAATATCGACAGCACATTGGAAACTTACACTCTCCTTCCGAAAAGCGAAAACGGAATTTTTAGTTTTGCCCTTTCCAATGACAACCAATTCCTAAACTTTGTCACCGCCAGCGAAAATGTTTACTCATTCGACTTCATCAAAAAGAAACTAAAAAAAGTTGAAGTTAACACCGGGAAAAAATTCGTCCCCCTGGGCTTTAATGACAAAGGCGATAAACTGCTTATCGTAGAAATCCCCCCGGAAAAGGAAGGCTCTGAAAGGTTCAATGGAACTTACTATGCCTATTCCTTTGAAAAAAACAAATCTGAACCTCTTATCAAAAACAAGTTAATGTTTTTAGGAGCCTGGTTTTCGGAACAGCTTTACTTAAACGATGTTGAGGGTGGAGGTTCGGAAAAATCCGATGTTTACTTTTTCGACCTGAAAAACAAAAAGAAAAGTTTATTTATTAAAAACGCCAAGTTAATTGCTGAAAGCCCTGACAAAAAAAAGTTTTTACTTTCCAGGCTCGCCAGTGACTGGTATGAAAAAAACGGAGACGCCTCTCATTGCGAACTCTGGGCGGTTAATGAGAACGGCAGCAACCTTGAAAAAATTGCCTTTACTGGAATGCCACCAAACGCTTGCTTTTCGCCCGATGGCTTAAAAATTGCTTTTCTCCGAGTTTATGACTTTAAAAAACCTGCTCAATTAGTAATTTATGATTGCCAAACTAAAAGTCAGCAATCTGTAAAGAGTTTGGAAAATTACAACCTGGTTAAACTCCAGTGGATTGACTCTGACCGCTTGATATTCTCAACTAACCCTTACGCTGGAAAAAGCTTTGTTGGACTTTACTCGCTAAAAAAAGATATTTGGATAAAACTTTTTGACAATGCCAACGCAAACCAAATTCTAAAAGTTTTTATCAAGTAACCCTTTTTGAACGCTCAGAAGTAAGGAAAAAGCCTCTTTCTTTTTAAATCACCCTTATTCTAAAGGGAAACACATTGACTTCTCCTTTTCTAAAGTTCCACTCTCTCCTCCCCTTTTAAAGCTTCTTTCCTTCTCACTTTTTAAAAGAAGGTCGGAAAGGATTTAGCAAATTGATTCAGTCTTCCCCGTTCTATTTGACCATCATATCTAAACTTATTTTCAAATTTAATCGCTAAAAAAGAATTCAAAAGCTTTTTTGATTTAATCAAAAACAATCAAAAAAATAAAAGAAAGCTAAAGTTATGCTGTTTTTCAAAATTATTAAACTTAATCAAAATGCTTTGGCAGGTAAATCAGGTTATGAAGAACTGACCCCGTCTTATCGAAAAAGTGGTTTTTTTAAGAAAAGCCTGAATTTTACTTCAGCAACCTGGCAAAACACATACAGAAAAGCTTAAAATAACAATCAACCAGCCAAAATAAATTTAAAAGCAGCGAGATGCCTCAATGCTTAAACCACCAAAATGGTTTGGTTTCTAATCCTAATGCTGTTGCGTTTTCTCCTTTCCCAACCTTAACCCTTTGAATTATTTTATCCGAAGCAGTATCGATCACCGCCACCAAACCACCTAACTCTGAACCAGAAGAGATGTAAGCTTTCTTGCCGTCCGAGCGGACAATAACACCATAAGGTCAGCCGCCAAGTTTAAGAGGAACCCTTTTAATAATCCTATGTGCTTGAGCATCAATAACAGTCGCATCATCTCTCAACCAGCAAATAACATAAACTTTTTTCGAATCAGGAGTGAAAGCCACTGCTTTGGGCCCGGAGCACGGCTCGAACTTAATTTTTGTTATCCCTTTGTTAGACTTATTAACATCAATTACTAAAAGGGCGTCTTCTTTTTTTTTCTTAATGTTGCCACTCAAAATTCCACTGACATCAACCGAAGAATTGCCGCATAGAGCAAATCATTGTCAGGGCTTACTGCCAGACTGTTGCAAAAGCCATTAGTTGGTAAATTTGCTTCAACTTCGTCGTCATCTAAAGTTATGACCCGGATTTTCATTGTCTTTTGCCGACTGAAATTAACAAAAAGACTGTGACCAACAAAAGCTTTTTTGCCATCATAAGCAATGGCAATAACTGTTGGATGTTTTCCTACTTTTATCGTCTTAATTATTTCCATCTTATCCGCCTCAATAACGGAAACAAAGTCTGAAGAGCAGTTTGCAACATAGGCCTTGCTTCCATCAGGTAAGAAAGCATCAAAGTGAGGCTCGTTATTGAAGTTTAAAGTTTTCGCTACTTTGTTAGTTTTTAAATTAAAAAATGTAAAATTTTTTTGGCTTTCACCGAAGTTACATATATCTCAGTTTTCTTTAGCTTTAAGGCTAAATTAATAATCTCAACGGGGAAAGAATACCGCCGTGCCATTTTACCAACAGAAAAATCAATAGCTACCATATTGCTTGAGCCATCGTTCGCCGCTACAAAGATTGATAAGGTTCTTTCAAGTCTTCAATTAGTTTTTTTTCAGATAATCCGGAAGTTTCTCGCTTGCTCCGGTCTGGCCTCCCACCGATTTTCCTTCCCTTGCTTGCCTTCATCTTTCAGAAGTAGTTACAAAGGAAGCGCAACCCGCCAGGAGCAAAAAAGAAAAAAAGAAAACACTAACTTTGCTACTCACTATTTCTCATCTATACTCCGCCTCACATCTTATTGCAACTTAATAAATGAGCAAAAACGGCGTCTAAAAATAGAAATTGGAGGCACCTTTTGCCTAAAATAAAACTATGAAGATAAGACCTTTCAAGCCAGAAGATAAAGCAAAATTAAGAGAGCTTTATCGCGAATTGTACGGAAATTTCCAAAACTCAATCTTCCCTGAAGAATTAAAAAAATTTGAAGAATATGTCAAT
>CALKMS010000003.1 GCA_938091145.1 uncultured bacterium | reverse complement strand
TCAAAAATCCGATGTTTGACCCCCATAATAATTTGGTCATCAGTCCACGCAGTTACTTCCAGTTCAGCGGGTAAATTTTCTCTGTCAATTATTAAAGAATGGTAACGAGTAGCTTCAAAAGGACTGGGAATGCCAGCTAAAACCCCCTTTGCTGAATGATAAATTAAAGAGGTTTTCCCATGAACCGGTTTGGGAGCGCGAATTACCTTCGCACCAAAAGCCTGACCAATAACCTGATGACCTAAGCAAACTCCAAGAATTGGGATTTTTCCAGCAAATCGCTTTACCACCTGAAGAGAAATTCCAGCTTCGTTAGGAGTGCAAGGACCGGGAGATATGACAATGTGAGTTGGCCAAATTTCCTCGATTTCCTCCAAACTTATGCTGTCATTCCGAAAAACCAAACACTCTTGTCCAAGTTCACCAAAGTACTGAACCAGGTTGTAAACGAAAGAATCGTAGTTATCGATAACTAAAACCACTGGTTCCCTCAAGCGTGTTTATCAAAGCCTGACTTTTATCTAAAGCTTCCTGATACTCCCTCTCAGAAATGGAATCAGCAACAATTCCCGCTCCAGACTGAACAAAAACTCTGTTTCGATAAAAAATTAAAGTCCGAATTGTAATGCAAACATCAAGATCCTGTGAGAAAGAAATATAACCCACGGCACCAGCATAAGGACCACGCTTAACTGGCTCAAGCTCATCGATTATTTCCATTGCCCGAACTTTTGGAGCACCAGAAACTGTCCCCGCTGGGAAAACTGCCCTTAAAGCATCTAATGGAGTGCAATCTTCCTTTAAAATTCCTTCCACTTCAGAAACAATATGCATTACATGGGAGTATTTTTCTATCTCCATAAAGCGCGTAACTCTAACTGTCCCTGGTTTTGAGACACGACCAAGATCGTTTCTTCCCAAATCAACCAGCATTATATGTTCAGCTCTTTCTTTTTCATCATTTAAAAGTTCTTCCGCTAGCATCTGATCTTCTTCCGGAGATAACCCACGCTTTCGAGTCCCAGCAATAGGCCGGGTAAGAGCCGTTTTCTGATAAATCTTGAGCAAAGGCTCCGGCGAAGACCCAGCTAGAGCCAACCCCGGAAAACGAAGATAAAATAAATAAGGAGAAGGATTTACTGAACGCAAACGGCGATAAGCTGAAAAGCTATTTCCTTTGAAAGGAGCAGTAAGCCGCTGGGATAAAACAACCTGGAATGCATCACCGCTATTAATATATTCTTTAATTTTCTCAACTGAATAGTAAAAACCTCGAGGAGTAAAACTGCTTTCCAACTCCCCAACTTCTAATCTACTCTCCGGCAGCGAGACCGACTTTTCTATCAAACACTGAAAGTCATTTTCCAATTCTCTTAAGGCCTGAAAATAAACTTCTTCGGGCCTTCCATTCGGCTCTACTATCTTTACAAAACTCACTCTCCTTCTCAAGTGATCGAACACCACAAGCTTTCTCGCTACAAAAAAAGCTAAGAGCGGAAACTCGGTTTCAGTTGATCGAGAAAGTCTAACCTTTTCCCAGCTAAAAACGGCATCGTATGATATAAAACCAACTAAACCACCTTGGAGACCGGGCAAAGAGGGCTCACGATAAAAACGTAAACTCAAATACCTTTTTTTGAGAAAATCCAAGGGGTCTACCGGGCTGAAATATTCTTTTTCGTTTTTCCCCAATACTTTCACCATTTTTTTTCTGGCTACAACGATTTCTCCAACATCATAACCAACAAATGAATAGCGGCCGATACTTTCCGCCTTTTCAGCACTCTCTAGCAAAAAACCAGGCTTGCCTTGAACCAACTTAAAAAAAGCACCAACTGGAGTTTCTAAATCAGCTAAAAACTCCAGCTTCAACGGAATTAAATCGTATCTTTCGCTAATTCTTTTAAACTCTTTTAAGCTTAGCTGTAACAATTCTTTCCCAAAAATTTTCGTTTTAAAACTGATACCAAATAAAAAAGCCTCTCGTCCAAGGGACGAGAGGCTTTGCTCCCGCGGTGCCACCCTTGTTGTTCCCTCTGAAAGAGAACCACTCTGCAGGTACGGCCAGACTTTCCTGGCTTATACCTTCCCTCAAATAACGGTGAGGGCTCCGGCCAAGCCTACTCCTTTTAAGTTTCGGTTGGCGCCTCCGAGGCCCATTCGGCTGGACTTTTCCTGTCAGGCTTCCACCGTCCCCGACTCGCTGTAAGGTCCATCCAGCTTACTCTTCCTCTTCATCGGCTTTCGGCTTTATTAAGTTTTAAAGGTAAAAACATTATAAACAAGTTATATATTAACTCAAAAAAAAAAATTTGTCAACCTTGCGAACTGCCCATTTAAAATCTACTTAAAATCTCAACGCAATAGATTTTTTTAGATGAGACAAGCCGCATGGGATCAAGCTTCTTATTTCTTTTATAAAAGTTTAAACAAAAGTTTTTTAACCGCGCAAGTGAAGCCTTTTAACTATGTTGCGATATCTTTCAATGTCCACATCTTTAAGGTAATTCAATAAGCGTCTTCGCTGGCCAACCATCTTAAGCAAGCCGCGCCGAGAATGGAAATCCTTGCTGTGAACTTTCAAATGTTCGGTGAGGTATTTAATTCTTTCTGTAAGAAGGGCGATCTGAACTTCCGGTGAGCCAGTATCACCCTCGTGTCTCTGGTACTTCTTAATTAGTTTTTCTTTTTCCGTCTTAGTCAGCATAAAATCCTCCCTTAAATCCCAAAATCCTTAAACCGCGAACCGGACGGAAACTCCAGTTCCCAGTTTAAGGCAGCTCAATTGTAGCAAAACAATCCTTTTTTGCCAAATCAAAATTGCCTTAATCAACCTTACAATGATGTTAGTTTAAAAAAAAATGTCCCGAGAAACCTTAAGAGTCTTCTTTGCCTACGGGCTCCCGCTTGGCTTTTTGAGATCTCGCCTAGCTCTGGCCTTTCGGC
>CALKMS010000002.1 GCA_938091145.1 uncultured bacterium | reverse complement strand
TGGCGATGTCAACAAAGATGGGAAAGCTGACGCCATTGTGCTCTATGATTACGGAAACAAAACCACAGGTCTTTTTGCTTTCTTATCATCTGGCTCTTCCTTCTCTTCAAAACTCTGGTGGAAAAGTTCAACCGGTGGCTTCGATGCTCGCAAAGGAACTCTTTCGGCTGGCGATCTAAATGCTGATGGTAAAGTAGATGCCGTAGTCTTTTTTAATTATGGTGGCAGGACTTCTGGTTTCCGTTGCTTTATTTCTTCTGGCACATCATTTGCTCCTCCCCTTCTTTTCTGGAAGAGTTCAACCGGAAGGTTTAATTATTACCGCTCTAATCTAGCACCGTAAGAATTTGACTGCTTTCAGCTTTAGTCTGAAAATGGGGCTGGCAAATGTTTTAGCCCATTTTTTGAAGAGCTAGTTGTTTATCATAAAATCTAGTTAAGAAAAATCAGGCAAATATGAATTTCGAATTGGTTGTTATCGTTTGAACAGTTGGTTATGAATGTTGTAAATTAACAGTTTGGCAACCTGTCAGAAAAAAATTTTCGTGTTTTCAATAATTTATCTACCAATTTATGAGAAACTTTAGCTTTATTTTAAAATTTTCGTATTATCGATAATACGAGAAAAAGCAGATTAAAGGAGAATTTATGAAAGGGGCATTCTCATTAAGAGGGTTTTTTAAGAGAGTTTTTGTGGTTAGGAACAGAGAAAAGTTTTTTAGTTGGAAGATCAAGGTTTTAAGTTTGTTAATTGGTTCAAAAGTTGGCAGCGATCTTTGGTTGCTGATTCTTTTGAAATCCTTTTTTGAAAAACTTTTAAAAAGCTAAAGATCATTCTGGCACTAACCTTTTTAGCGGCGTCTATTTTTTATTGACCTCCTTCGCCCCCTTTTAAAAAGGAAGGAGAAAAATACTTCAATTCCCCTTTTAATAAATGGGACAAAGAGTAAATGGGATAAAGAGGAATGGAAGATTCCTCTTAAGCTATTTTTTAAAAAAGGAGAAAAGAGGGGTTTAAAAAAGAGCTGATTTGAAAACTGAATCACTCTTTTTTAGAAAACCTAGAGTGTTTCTGTTGCATGTTTTTCGCAAAACAAACACACTATCCGTTGAAAAAACTTTCTTTTAAGCGTTCAATAATTTTCTTGGTACTGGGTAAAGCTTCTTTTTTTAATGGTTGATTTCCGAAAAAAGGAAAAGGGCCGTTCATATTTAAATATTTTTTTAGGACTTTTGAGTAGGAATCAGGGATTAATTGGGGTAATTCAAAATGGCAAAGGTTAGCGAATAGTGAACTCCAGGCAATTGGCACAGAGTAGTAAACATCGTAACCACCACCGCCAAGAGCAAGGATTCTTCCATTAGTAAACTCATGAGCAATTTTATGGAGTTCTTTTACTATTTCAAAGTAGCCGGGCAAAGAAACTTTAAGGTGAGCCAATGGGTCTCTTTCCAGACTGTCGCACCCGTTTTGGGTGACCAGAATGTCCGGTTTAAAAGCCTCAATTAAAGGCTTAACTAAGCTTTTGATAGCAAGCAGATAGTCAGCTTCAGTGGCCTCTGGATCAAGCGGGACGTTAACAGAGTAACCTGTTCCTTCTTCGTCGCCTTTCTCCTTTTCGAAGCCCGTTCCGGGAAATAAATAATAACCCGACTCGTGGATGGAGATGGTTAAAACTCGAGAATTCTTATAGAAGATCCACTGAACACCATCGCCATGATGGGCATCAATATCTACGTAGGCTACTCTTCTGTTTTTTTTAAGGAGGTAAGAAATGGCGATAGCGACGTCATTATAAATACAAAAGCCGGAAGCGCGGCTGGATAAAGCATGGTGAAGGCCACCCCAAGGATTGAAAGCGTGGACCACTTTGTTTTCAACAAGCATTCTGGCGGCTAAAAGAGACGCACCCGCAATTTTGGCAGAAGATTCATGGATTTCAGGGAAAATTGGATTATCACCGGTTCCTAAGCCAAAATACCAGTTATTTTTCCCCTTGGCTGCTTCTTTGACCGCTTTAATATAACTTTCAGAATGAACTTCTTTTAATTCTTCATCGGTGGCTGATGGGGCCTGTTTTTTTATTACTTCAGGTTTTTCCATTAGGCCAAGAGCTTTAATCAAGCTGTAAGTAAGCTTAATACGGACAGGATTCATCGGGTGTTTTTGACCAAGGTTGTAATTTATATCTTCATCATAGATTAAAAGAACCTTATCCAACTTGCCCCTCCTGAAAGCTAGCTGGTACTATTACGGGAAGCTTTTTTGGGAAAACTTCTATCTCAAACTCTTCCGCCTCAAAGATTTCTCCGTCAAGGTGAGCAGGGAGTGGGCTTCCGTCAACTGATTTTACCCATACCTTTCTTGCTTTGCAAATGTGAAATGGCTTCATCCAAATGTGTTTCCCAAAAATTACAAAAGGAAGCCTAAGGATTATTTCGTAAATTGGCAGTGAATCAATGTAGCACAGGTCGATTAGCCCGTCGTCATTTCGGGCTCCAGGAGTGATAAGGAATCCACCGCCATAGCTTTCCCCGGAGTTGGCGGCCAAAAGGGTTATTATTTTTTCCTGCCAGTCTTCAACATCAACTTTAAGTTTAATTCTGTAGGGATGGTAGTCTTTTAGAAGCACTTTAAAAAGAGATTGAAGATAAAGCAGTATTCCGGATTTTTTTGAATTTTGCTTAGTTTGATTAGCTAGCCGTGCAACTTGGGCATCAAAACCAATCCCGAAAGAATTTACGTAAAATCGGCTGTTGGCTCTAACAATATCAATTAGGACAACTTTTCCGTTTACAATTTGCTTTATTGCTGTTTTTAGATTTCTTGAAATCTTAAGCATTCTTCGAAAATCATTGCCGCTACCGGTCGGAAGGAAAGCTAGTGGAGTTAAGTTACCTGAGTTCATCATACCATTAACAATTTCATTGATAGTGCCATCACCTCCCACTCCAATAATTAAGTCAAAGCCAAAAGTTTCAGCAGCGAAAGTTTCAGCCTGTCGTGAATAGGTAGTGATTAGAAGATCAAATTCAAAGTGCGGTTTAAGTAGTTTATTGATGTGGTCGACGAGCTTTCCTGTTTCTCCGTGGTTAGCAGCTGGATTTAGTATTACTTTGGCTTTTTTGAATTTTCCCACGGACAAAAGTTTAACTGCCCATTTTTAGTTTGCAACCAAAGCTTTTAATTAGGGGCTTGATTGCCATGGCTTGTAATCTATGAGAAGAGGATGGTTTAGCTTTACAAATAAGATTTAAAATGTAAGTATTAGCTTTCTCGAGAAAGTAAATTTTTTCCTGACTGACATCTTTGATGCTTGAATTTGTTTGATGTAACTGTTATAATATTTTTAAAATTTTAAAAATAATTAAGGACATGAGTGCAGAGATAAAAGTGAAAATATTTAGAGCTTTAGCTGACGAGACGCGTTTTGAGATAGTGAGGACGATAGCGGTTCGGGGTGAAGTTCCCTGTGCCGAATTGGTTGAAGAGTTTTCACTTTCGCGGCCAGCTCTATCACATCATTTTCGCATTCTTAAAGAGGCGGGCTTGGTAAAGGCACGAAAGTCTGGTCCGTACTACTTTTTCTCTTTAAATCGCGAATATCTTAAGCGTTTTGGTCCTTACTTTATTGAGGTTTTAAAAAAGTAAAAATTGACGATAAAAAATAAGGAGATGAGAGAAATGTCAAGGCTTACAATCTATGTGCATGATAACTGTTCAGAGTCATCTCGGGCATTTGATATAGCTTCCTGGTTAAAAAGGATAATGCCCGAGGTGGAAATAGAAGTAATTAACATTGACCGCAGCAACAAAAGAATGCCCGTTAATTATGATGGGCCTGTTTATATGTACAATGGTGAGTTGCTCAAAGTTGGCAATCCTGATCCTGAGAAATTGTTGGCTTTTCTCATGTTCTTCGATAAACGCCACAAAAATTAGCCTTAGCTTCGCAGTAGTCTAGCTTTTCTTTTTGTTTTAAAGCTTTGAGGGCAGAAAAGTAGAAAATTTCCGGTAACTATCAACGCAAAAGCTATCCAGAATAACTTTAGAGGCGTTGAACTCTCATAAAAAATAGCAATGTTAGCTATGAAAACAATAAAGCCAGAGTGTAGAAGCAGGGAACCAAGCTTGGACAGCCATCCTTCTTTTTGAAACTTTAACTGTTCAGGCCGAAGCATTAGAAGAAAAAGTGTCGAAACTGAAGCAAATAAAGAGCTGCCAAAAGATAAAATCAGAAAGCCTTTCCAGCCAAAAGGGATCGAAGCCAAAAGGGAGAATAATATGGTTGCTGCTAGCCAGCAAAGAAGAAGCTTTTGGTTTGCGAGCCTTTTGGGCAGGCAAAGGATTGTTAAAAATGTCAGAACCAAAGCCATAGGCAAAGCGTAGCTATTCATTAAATTCAGATAATGAGGATAGAGCCAAGTTTCTTGCCAAGTAGGCTCGGTTAAATTTTTCCACCAGCTAAAAATTATTCCTCCTAGAGAGATACAGCCGAGGATTAAAAGCGAAATGAAGGTGAGCGTTAAAAGCGAGGTATCCCAAAGTTTCCTTGAAGTTAATATCTTAACCATAAGCATGAACTCCAGGAATTAAGTAGGTGGTAAGGTAAGTGAAGATAAGTGAGGAAAAAGAAAGGAAGTTTAAATAGGTTAGCCACCGAAAATTGTTTCGATATGACGGGTGAATCCTCAGATGCAGATAAGCAGTGTAAAGCAGCCACATCGTCAACGAGATATTGAGCTTTGGTGACCACCACCAGGGTTCATTTTTCCAGGCAAAGATCGCCCAGGGATAGCCAATGAGAAGGCCAATGGTTAAGGCCAAATACCCCTTTTTTATGAAAGAATATGTTACCTTTTCAATTTTTTCAGCTGGCCGACGAAGTAAATAAAGGCTGGCAACAAAACTATAGGTGAAAGCAGCGTAAGAGAAGAAGATGAGGGGGGGATGGATCCACATGTAAATAGTGTTATAGAAAAACTTGGCTCTTAATCCAAACTGGCGCAGGGATTGGTGGGCTTGGTAGGCACTTGCTGTTTTTAGTATTTGCCAAGTTTCTAAAACTTCCCGATTAAAAGAGGGTAGAGGATTGAGAAAGGTTTGATCAAAGATAAGAGAGCTTAAAATGAGCGCCCCTAGGCTCGCGTAGAGCCAGGGTTCAATTTTTTTGTCAGGCCTTGAGATTAATAGAAGGGAAAAGAGAAAAGCCCAGAAAAAAAGTTTTTCTCCTTCAATCCAGAAAGGTAGATAAAAACGGACAGGTTGCTGTTGAGTAGCCGGCAAAAGAAAAATTCGATTAATTTTAAAGTGGAACCAAATTAGCGAAGCGAAGCAAGCTGAAATGACTAAAAAAGAAAACCAAAATAAAAGGCGGCGAGAGAATCTCAACCAGTAATTGAGAAATAAGGCTAGGCTGCACAACAAAAGACTAACTGATAAATATTTCCCTGCCAGAATGAAACTTTCCCGGAGGGCGAAATAAATTTTAAAGCTTTCAATTGAGTTCATAATTAAATTAATTCTAACCTAGTTTTAAAATTTTATTTAAAAAAATTTTTGGTTTGTCTCTTTTTGTTT
>CALKMS010000001.1 GCA_938091145.1 uncultured bacterium | reverse complement strand
AAAGTAAATAGGAGCTACTGAAACATTGCTTAGCTCTTCGCCTGGTTTTGGTTTTTCAACTACCTTTAACAAAAAACCCTGTGAATCAATCAAAGTTGAACTTTTTTCTCTTAAATCCCTCTCCTCCACATACTTTAGCCCAACTACTGCTTCGAAATTGCCTTCCTTAAAAATCCTAACAACTTTCTTAACCTGACTTAAAGGGAAAACAGTGTCGCTGGCTAAAACTAAAAAGTCCTGGTTAATTTGGTCTAATGCCACTTTGATTGCGTCAGCACTTCCTAACAACCTTTTTTGAAAAGCATATTCAATCTCTAAATCGCTAGGGGAATTAGCACAAAGAAAATTAATCACCTTTTCGCTTAAGTAACCCACCGTTATTACTATCTTTTTAAAACCAGATGCTTTTAAGGTTTCGAGTGTATGTAAAATCACTGCCTTGCCTTTTATTGGCAAAAGCGGTTTTGGAACAAAGTCGGAAAAGGGGCGCATTCGATTACCTCGTCCAGCTGCTAAAATCACTGCTTGCATAAGAAAAAGTTACCTCAATCTTTCTGGACTGTTAACTTAAACACCACCTTATTGTGGGGGTCAGGACAGCCAACCAGAGCTTCCCCTTCTTTCTCCCAGGGAAAACTCCCACCAAATCGCAAAACCTGCATAAACGGGAAAATTGAGTTATAAGCCCAACCACAAAAACCCTTCGGAACCTCCGCTGAATCTACTAACCAGCTTTGTCCTTTAATTAAACCCAGCGGGCACTTCCCAGTTCCTTTGATTTCAACAATTTCGACTACAACTTTCTTGCCTTCACTTTTGCTCACCAGAAATCACCATATCAGATTTTTATCAACACCAATTTGCAACAAATTTAATCGAAAATCATTACATCCAGGCTAAAAAGAATGGGTCAGTAAGATCTTCGAGATTTAATAGCTCCTCCAACTCCGAGAGGTAGTTTGAAAGTAGCTCAACACTATCACAATTGACCGTTTTACCCTTGCTTTTAAGCTTCTGAACATAACTGCAAATATGCTTCCGATCAGAAGTAAAAACCAAAACATTTTCTCCCCTTTTTATCTTTCCTATTTCTTTTTTTAAACCAAAATCCGCTCCACCGTTTAGCTTAAAACAATAGAAAATCTCAACTCTTTCCAGCCTTTTGAAACCGTCCCCACTTCCAGAGTCAAAGTAAACTTTCATTTTACAGTTTAATCTCTCAGCAGCGTAATAAAGCTTCAATATCAGCTTGTTTCTAGATATCCTTTCAAAATCCGGCAACAAAATTTTCCTGTCAAGCATTTCTTTATCGCTAACCCTAACTCCGTCTAAACCTCTGAAAATCAAATTATGCCCATCAATAAGAATCAACTTTGGCTGACCGTAACGACAAATCTGTTTTTCTATTTTGTTGACTTTACTTCCTACTTTCTTTAATTCATTTTTTAAAGACTTCAATAACTTTTCTTTTTCTTTTATTAACTTTCCTAAGTTTCCATAGTCTTCCATGTCAATCATTTTTTGAATTTCGAAGTTAATTCCTTTAACGTCAGAAACTACTTTGAGAATTTCCTTTTTGCCACAAACTTTACATTTATTCTTTTGACTATTAACTCGATTTTTATAGAAATCTACTTCCTTGCTCAAAGCTTTTGTCTCCTTTTTTAACTTGCGGTTCTCCTTCTTAAGTTTTTTTATTCTTTCTTTCAACAAAAGGTTTTCTCTCAATAAAAATTCGCTTTTCTTCGCTTTTTGTTTTTCGGTTTTTAATGATTCTTCAGAAGCATTTGGAAAATTTAAAGGGCTTTTGGTCAACAAATCTTTTAACTCTTTTAGGGCTCCTTCAGTAAGCTGAATTTCTCCAGCCGCCACTCCCCACAGAATATTTGTCAAAGAGATCTTGTCGCCAATTAAAGCAAGTTCCTTTTTGGTAATCTTGTTTGGCATTTCAAAACCATCTTTGCCACGAAGCAAAGCAATTTTTTCTAAAACTTGCGGTTCTTCAAAGCACAAATCAACCAATATCTTTCTCGCTAAAGTTCCACTTTTTATTACCTTTTTTAAAGTGGTTCCTTTTAAAATTTGCTGGAAAGAGGAGTTAGAAAATTCCTCTAAAAACCTTTCTTGGTTCCGCCCGCAAGAAAAAAAACTCTCAAGCAACAACTCAATCAATTCTTTGGTTAAAAAACCATTTTTCAGCAAAACGGACAATCTTTTCACCTCCTTTCCCCATCTATGCTAAACTTTCATAAACAAACTTTTTATAAATAATCGTCCAATTTCTCCCTAATTCCATGATACTTTGAAGGTGTGACAAAATTAGTTGGTATAAGTAAAAAATTAAGTTGTTAAGTTAGTGTTAAGTTAGAAAAACTACAAATCAAACAAGCATTTTTAAATTCCAAAAATTTTTGAGAAAATTTAAGAAGGATGGGAAAGATGGGACCAAAAATCCTTTTGATTGTTTTAGCTGCTTTCATTATCGCCTATGCTTGCTGGTTAGTTGTGAGCAAGCAGCAAGGCTCAACCAAAAACCAGGAACAAGAAACAATAAGATTGCCAGTAGCTGGAAAAATGGGTTTTTACCCTTATTCTAAAGAATCGCTAAACCAGGAAGTTTACAGCCTTCTTGTTTCTGCTCCTTCCCTCACTTTGAACGGTGAGCTTGTTGGTTTAATTGTCCCCCACGCCGGCTATCAATATTCTGGACTAACAGCAGCCCATGCTTATAGACTGCTTACTGAAAGAAGCTATGAAACTGTGGTTATCATTGGCCCTGCTCATCAGGCAATAGTCAATGGTGCTGCTATTGACCCAGCTGATGCTTACGAAACACCGTTAGGAAAAGTCCAGGTAAACAAAGAAGTAACCGATATGCTTGTAAAGTTTAGTCAATCAATTTATTACGATGCTGATGCTCACTCTCAAGAACACTCAATCGAGGTTCAAATCCCCTTTCTCCAGGCCACCCTCAAAAATTTTAAAATCGTCCCAATTGTAATGGGTAATTTTTCCTGGGAATATATTGAAACCTTATCATCAGCTTTAGCTAAATTGGCGGAAGAAAAAAACATTCTAATAATTGCTTCTTCAGACTTATCACATTACCACTCTTATGACCAGGCTGTAAAAATGGATAAACAGGGGCTCGTAGAAATTCAAAAAATGGATACCCAGAGGCTATATCAAAAACTGAAAGACAAAAAGTGTGAAATGTGCGGTGCTCTCCCTGTTTTAACCGTGATGGAGGCGGCTAAAAAAATAGGAGCGAATAAAGTCAAGTTGCTTGACTACCGCAATTCTGGCGATGTCACAGGGGACAAATCTCGAGTTGTCGGCTACTCAGCTCTGGCTTTTCTTAAAACCCTAACTTTAAAATCGGAAAAACTTCTCAATGAAAAAGAGCAAAAAACTTTATTGAGAATAGCTCGCCAAACTCTTGAAAGTTACATTAAAGAAAGAAAGATTCCTGAGTTCGAAATAACTGATGAAAATCTTCAGCAAAAATTTGGCGTTTTTGTCACCCTTAAAAAAAATGGAGAACTAAGAGGTTGTATTGGTCACGTTGAAGGCGATAGACCACTTTACCAGTTAGTTTCTCAAATGGCTATTGCCTCAGCCACTCAAGACCCTCGCTTTCCCCCTGTAACTTTAGATGAACTACCCCAAATTAAAATTGAAATTTCCGTTCTTTCACCCATTAAAAAAGTAAAAAACATTAGAGAAATTTTGGTGGGAAGAGACGGATTAATAATTAGAAAAGGTTTCTTCTCCGGCCTGCTTTTGCCTCAAGTCCCAGTTGAGTGGGGCTGGGATCGAAACGAATTCTTGCGCCAGGTATCTTTAAAAGCCGGTCTCGAGCCTGATGCTTGGAGAAAAGCTGAACTTTATCGCTTTACCGCCCAAGTTTTTGAAGAAGAATAGAGAGGAAAACTACTCCAGCCACCAAAAAATTTGATTTAGTTAAGCCTAGTAAAGGCAACATTAAAGCTCCACCAAGAAAAGCTCCAAGCGCACCCCCCAGCAAATCGAT
The DNA here is from genome assembly GCA_938091145.1 of uncultured bacterium. Lineage (GTDB taxonomy): Bacteria > Actinomycetota > Aquicultoria > SKW223 > CALKMS01 > CALKMS01. Next base: position 1,492 of record CALKMS010000001.1, on the reverse strand, counting down.
AGAATAGATTAAATTGCTTTGCTCAACCCCTAGCTCCGCTACCGTTAAGGGAAACACTGAACCGACAAAAAAACCTAACAAACTAATTAACAACAAGTAAAAAGGCAAAGCAAGAAAAAGCAATGAGAAGTTCTTAGCGTAAGGAAGGAGCAACAAAAGAAAAATCAAGCCTAAAGCCACCAACTTCAGGCCTTTTCCCTTTGCTCGAAAAATAAAAGCGCCAACAGCCAGCCCAAGCATAAACAAGGAAAGTAGCAGGCCAAGGTAAGAGTAAATGTAACCGCTTTTGAGCTGGTAAATATATATTAGGGACAGTTCTCCCACCATTCCTGCCAGACTGACTGAAAATATTATGGAAAGCCTCAAACGCTTTTTAAAAAACAGAAAAACAAACGGTGAAAAAATTAAGAGAACAAATAATCCATAGGGATAGCGATAAAGGAAAAGCTGAAAATATTGAAAAAAGGGCTGGCGCCCTTCAATGCTTTGCCAGATAAGAGAGGTCAGAAAAACTGAAATTGGACGGTCATCAGTATTGATCTCAAACTCTTCCTTAAAAATTTTGGTAAAAAGAGATGCTCTCTCAATCTGATGTTTTAAATAAACCGGATCAATACTTGACTTAATTTTTCTCTCCTCCAACCTCTTAAAAATTAGCTCAGTTGAAAGATTTATTTCTTTGGAAGAAGCAAGGACATGTGCTCCGAAACTTGGAACTACTCTGACAAAAGGAAAAACCTTTCTGACAGTCGAGATCAAGCTTCCGTTATATTCATAAAATTCCCAGGAAAGATGTTCGGGATTGGTAGAAACAACAAAGCTTAAGATTCCCCCTGGCTCTAATCTTTTTTTTACAATCTTCATAAATTCAACAGTGTAAAGCCGAGCTAAAACAGTGCTGCAAGGATCCGGAAAATTATAAATTGCAAAATCAAACTTTTTTCGTCTTTTCATTAAAAACGTGCGGGCATCGCCGCAAAAAACCTTCAGCCTCCTGTCTTTTAGAAATGAAACCTCATCAGCGGGTAAGTTTTCCTTCAATATTTGAAGCAAATCGGGATCAAGCTCTATCACTACAACTTCTTTTACTGGATGTTTAAGAACCTCTTTGATTAACTGGCCAGTCGAAAGGCCAAGAATTAAAACCCTCCTCGGAGTTTTTTTAAGAGCCAAGGACAGATGAGTTGTTTGTTGTATTTGAGGATTTTCGCCGGTAAAGCCTGAGGGCTGGCCATTCAAAAATAAATTAAACTGATTAACCTGGCGAGTTAAAGATACATTTTGAAATTTAGTATCATGAGTTAAAACTAGTCCACAGGTTTTCGGGAGATAAAAAACTTGAGACAAATCGGTAAACAAAACTTTCAAAGGAACATTTGAAAACCAAAATGCGCGAGTCACCATTTCAAGTTTTGGTAGAAATATTAAAAAAAATCCAAGAAATGTAACAAAAAAAAGAGGCAAAACTTTCTTTCCACGCCCGAAAAGAAAA